>JBBSGC010000032.1:0-16399 GCA_038254525.1 Propionibacteriales bacterium
ACGTTGCCGGCGACGGTGATCGCGGAACGGATCGGTTGGGAGCGGTCGATTCGGGTGCTCAGTGCCCGCGTCGCTGAGTTGCGCCCGGTCTACCTGCCCCCGAATCCGGCGAGCCGAACGAGTTGTGTCGCCGGACAGATCGCGCAGTGTGACTTGTGGTTCCTGCCGATCACGCTCGGGTCGGTGCCGCGCGTGCTGGTCTGGGACGGGCAAGGGCGGTCGATTGGTAGCGAGGCCGGGCGGGCCAAGCTCCCCGCGGCGTGCCAGGCCTGCCGCGGGAGGCTGGGTGCGAAAGTGCTGATCTGCAAGCCAGCCGACCCGGAGGCCAAGGGCCTCGTTGAACGCTGCCACGACTATCTGGAGCGCCCGTTCCTGGCCGGCTGCTCGTTCGCGTCGACGACGGACGTGGCCGAAATCGCACTCGTCCGCATCGACGAGCTACGCCCCCGCCCCGGCCCCTGACTCACCAACATCGGGAGGCCAGCACCGTTACCAGCACGACGACTGCGTGGCGTGACTCGCCGGCTGGGGGGCGCGTGGCGGTGGCCGGCGTCAGCGTCGACGTAATCCGCTAAGACACACGCCCTCCCCACCTGCGCCATCATGGCGCGACCCGCGCGCCACGGTGACGCACCCGCGGCCGCACACGCCTATTTCCACGCTCAGCCCCACGTGTCAGCCACACGATGCGTACCCGCACACGTGGCAGCCCGCAGACGTGTCGCGTGTGGCGGTGTCATCGCCCGCACGGCAACATGACCCTCTGCGCCCTCACCTAGGAGGTACTTTCATGACGCGCGGGTCGATCAAGGTCAAGGCGTTCGCGCTGCTGCTAGACCCAACCGGAACCCGGCATGTCGTCTGGAGAGGTGCGGACGAAACTAAACAACCGCCGGCCTTTCACCGATTGATCGGCGGCCACGTCGAGTTCGGCGAGTCGTCCAGCGACGCCATAGTGAGGGAAGTGCGAGAGGAGTTAGGAGTAGACCTGCTCGATCCGCAGTTACTAGGTGTCCTCGAGAACCGGTTCATCTATCACCGGTCTCCTGGGCACGAAGTCGTGTTCCTTTACACCGGCCGCTTGTCCGACTTCGGCACCGTGCCCAATCAGGGAGCATGGTTCGCCGACAATGGCGAGCCGATCTGGGTGGAATGGAGATCACTTGTCGACGAGCCAGTCGACATCCCGCTCTATCCCGAAGGAGCAACTGAGTTGCTGGAGGCCACCGCGCCGACACGGCAGGAAGGCGGATAACCTCCCCGCTGGCACGTGCCACGCCGACACAGAAACCCTTGCCGAGTGTGCGCACAGCCACGCTCTACCGTGACACACGTGCTGGGCACCGTGGCGGGGCTCAAGGGCGGCACCGGAAAGACGACAGCCTCGATCCTGGTCGCTGAGGTTGCCACCGAGCGGTACGGCTCGGCGCTGCTCGTGGACGCGGACCCGCAAGGTTTCGGCAATGGGTTGGCTGACGGCGCGCGGCCGGTGGGCGGGGCTGCGCTTTGTTGTGGTGTTCGCTGCCCACCCCGGACCTGCGGCGCCGGCTGCTGGGGATCGCGGGTGGCCACGGGGTGACGGTGCTCGACACTCCCCTGGTGCGTTGTCGATCGTTTCGGCCGCTGTGGCGCTGGCCGATGTTGTGCTTGTCCCGGTGCAGCCCACTCTCGCGGACCTTGACCGCGCCCGAGCTGACCGAGCTGACCAATGTTGCGGGACCGACACGGGAAGGTGAGCGGCATGCCGGCTGAGAGTGACGATCGGCGCACGGATGGGCCAGCTGGCAGGCAAACCGACCCGCGGGGCGCCGGCCGCGTTCCGGTCAGCGCCTAAGCCGTACCCGCACCGGGTGACGCTAGACCTGTCCCGGGAGGACTTCCGGGCGCTCAAGCTCGCCCAAATTGACGACGGGATCGCCACCTCAGACCGGCTTCGAGTGCTGATCGCACTATGCCCACGCCGGCGCTGCAGCGAAGGGCCCGAGGGCGGCCTGATGTGACGGTGCCAAGGAAGACGTTGGCCTGTTCGCGCGTCAAGCGACATGTGCCGGTGCTCAGCTGTCAAGACCCAACAGGCGGCGCAGTGGTGGGAGCCCCTCAACCTCGAGCGGGTGCGGCGACCGCACCAGATCAGCTGGTCGCAGCACCAGGCGCTGGGAGATCGAGAGCTCACCCTCTCGACGCTTCTCGCGGGTGTTGCCGTTGGGCCGGTAGCCGACCTTGCGGCTGACCGCCAAGGACGCCGGGTTGTCGACGAACGCTGCGGAGGTGATCTCCTGTGCGTCGAGGTGGTCGAACAGGAACGCGCAGAGGGTCTGTCTCATCAAGGTGCCGGTCCCTCGGCCATGATGTTCCAGTCCCAGCCAGGAGCCCGTCTCCCCGGTTCGGGTGACCAGGAAGTGCTCGGCATAGAAGGCCTGGATTCCGACGACTTCCCCGTCGCGCCGCACGACGAGCTCCAGGCTCCACCGTTGCGGCGTGAGCGCCGCCCGGCCACGCCAGTAGTGCACGGCCATGTTGCGTCCCAGATCCTCCTCGGCGGCGTCGGTCCACGGGAACATGAACGGCATCGACCGGGGATCGTGGATGCCGCGCGCCGCCAGCGCGTGGAGCTGCGGGATGTCGTCGTCTCGGACCGCCGCCAGCTCCAGAGGTCCGGCCCGCAGCCGTAGGCCGAAGACCGGCCAGGTCTCCTCGAGACTGTTCATCGCGACAGTCTGTTGCCGCCGTTCGGCTCGAACCAACGCAATAACCGGATCCCGGGCGGTCAGGTGGCGCTCACGCCTCCGATGCGGCCCTCGCGGAACGCGTCGACAAACAGTGCGTGGTCCTCCCGTACCCGAGTTGCGTAGTCGACCGACCAGCGCACGATCTCGTCGACGAACCCGCTCGGGTCCGACCCGATCGCTTCGGCGATGACCTGCTCGGTCTGGAAGTCGACGAGGGTCTGGTCGCTGTCCGCATCCGACACGCAGTGCACCTTGGCAGTCGCGCGGCCGAGATCGACGAGGACCGGCTCGATTTCGCCCGGCTCGGTGATGTTGCTCCAGTCCAGATCGCTCTCGTAGGGCGACAGCTCGTCGACCACGTAGCCCACGTCGTTCACCGTCGTGTAGCCGAGGAACGGGTCGGCGTGCACCTGCAGCGCCCGCTGGCTCAGGACGGTCCGGTGACCCTCGTGCTTGAAGTAGTCCCGCGCCTGCGCCACGTCGACGATCCGGCTCAACGCGGCGACGTTGCCCTGCTTCATCGACAGCACGACGTCGTTCTCCAGCGCCTGGTTGAACCCTTCGATGAGCACGTTGTACGCCGGCAGCCCGGCACTGCCGATGCCGAACCCGGCCTTGCCGACGATGTCTTTGACGTCGTAGAACGTGTCCCGCTGCTGGCGCTTCGACTCAGGAATCGTGTCGAGGTAGCGCAGGAAGGCGTCGTAGACCTCGTGCTCCTCGGCCTTCGGCAGCCGGCGCACGCCAGGTCCGTCGGTGAAGAGCCGTTCGTAGCCGCTCACCGAGCTGAGCCCGTCGAGCATCGCCACCCGGGTAGAGATCCGGGCGGCCTGCAGAACGCGGTGGACGACACCATCTGTGGTGTCGAGCCGCAGCGCGAAGTCGTCGTCGTCGATGCCCTCGACGTACTGCTGCACCTGGTCGACGTAGGCGCGCAGGTAGGCCCGGCCGAGATGGTCCAAAGCCTCTTCGGGCAACGCCTTCTGCCAACCCATCAGCGCCAGGCTCGCCACCAGGCGCCGGACATCCCAGGAGAAGTGGCCGAGGTACGCCTCGTCAAAGTCGTTGACGTCGAACACCAGCACGCCGTGGGAGTTCATGTAGGTGCCGAAGTTCTCCGCGTGCAGGTCACCTTGGATCCAGACCCGACTCGTGCGCTGGTCAGCCCATGGGTCCTTGAAGGTCTTGAGGTCGGCGTAGAACAGGCAGGCGCTGCCGCGGTAGAACGCGAAGGGGTTGGCGGCCATCTTGCGGTACTTCGTGCGAAAGCCGACCGGGTCGGCGCTCATGAGCTCGGCGAACGCCTCCTCGAAGACGCGCACTATCTGTTGCTGGCGCTTGTCACCTCTCGCCTTGGCCGGCATCGGCCTCCGTCCTCATCGTGGGCACACCTCGCGGTGGTGCATGTCCGCCGTACGGGCCACTCAGCGGCATCATCGCTGGTCGGCGGGCGATCCGGCGAGTGCGCACGGCACAATGGCGCGATGACCGACCAGCCAGTGAAACCCGAGATCGACTTCCCCGGGGGCGAGCCGCCCTCCGACTTGCAGATCAGCGACGTCACCGTCGGCGACGGCCCTGAGGCCAAGCCCGGCGACACCGTCGAGGTGCACTACCTCGGGGTGGAGTTCGACACCGGTGAGCAATTCGACGCCTCGTACGACCGGGGCGAGCCGATCGAGTTCCCGCTGCAGGGGCTCATCACCGGCTGGCAGGAGGGCATTCCCGGCATGAAGGTGGGCGGTCGCCGCCAGCTGGTGATCCCACCGCATCAGGCCTACGGCCCGGCCGGAGGGGGTCACCGGCTCTCGGGCAAGACGCTGATCTTCGTGATCGACCTGCTCGCCGTGCGCTGACCTCTCCAGAAACTCACGGACGGGCGGGCAGAAACTCACGGACCGGCGGGGAGGGCGGCTAGGGCGGCCCGGATGCGCTTGGCCGACACCGGCCCGGTGGTGCCGAGGGTCTGCGCGAACAGGCTGACTCGCAGCTCCTCGATGGCCCAGCGCACCGCACGCACGTCCGGGTCGTCGAGCCGATGCTCGGGGAGCTCCCGCACCAGCGCGTCGTAGACGTCCTCGAGCTGCTGCACGCTCAGCATGTTCTGCGTGTCGCGGCCGCGGTCGTCGGGGAGCCGCTCGAGGCGACGCCGCATGGCGCGCAGGTAGCGCGGCAGCTGCGGCAGCTGGTCGGCTCCGGTCTCGCTGACGAACCCATCGTGCACCAGCCAGGACAGCTGCGCCCGCAGGTCTTCGGCCGCGGGGGTCAGCGACGGGGCAGGCAGCGCGTCGATGGACTGCCGCACTCCGCCGGCGAGCTCGAGCACCGCCGCAGCGCCCTGGACGGCATCCATGGCAGCCGCAGGCAGGTCCCTCCGGACGGCGTCGCGCAAGCGCGTGAAGGACGCCTCGTCCCAGACCGGTGCGCCGTGCCGTTCCTGGAGCGCGTCGATGGCCGCGATCACGCAGTCATCGAGCAGCTGCGGTACGCCGGCGTACGGGCTGGTGGCCAGGGTGAGCTTGGTCCGGTTGTCCAGTCGCTTCACGATCGAGACGACCGGTGGGGGCAAGGTGAGCGAGAGCAGCCGGCGGGTGCCGCGCCGCATCGCGTGCGCCTGCTGGACGGCGTTCTCGAACACCCGTACCCCCGCGCTGCTTCCCTCGTCGACCAGTGCGGGAAACCCGCGTACGGTCTGGGCGCCCTGCGTCTCCTCGACGACCTGCGGCAGGGTCCCCAGCGTCCAGGCAGTGAGCCCGTCGCGTTCGATCCCGGCGGCGGCCCGCGCCAGCGCCGACCGCATCCGCGGGCGCAGCTCGTCGCGCAGCGTGTCGAGGTCCTTGCCGGTGGCGACGACCGCGTCGTCGTCCACCACCCGAAACGTCAGCCGCAGGTGGTCCGGCACCCGGGTCAGGTCGAACGCATCCGTCGGCACCACCACGCCCGTCCGGCGTCGCAGGGCGTCGGCGACGGCGTCGACGAAGGGTTCGTCGGTCCGTAGCTCCGGCAACACCGCCCGGGCGTGGTCGGGAGCCGGCACGAACTGTCGCCGCCAGTTCTTGGGCAGCGTCTTGATCAGCGCGGTCACCAGCTCCTCGCGCTGGCCGGGCACGTGCCACCAGAAGTCCGCCGTGCGCACCGAGCTGAGCTGCGCCAGTGGCACGTCGACGCGCACCCCGTCGTCTGGGCGGCCCGGCTCGAACACGTACGACAGCGGCAGCTGCACCTCGCCCTGCTGCCAGACGTCCGGGTAGTCCTCGACGGCGACCGGGCCGGCCTCGGCGCGCACGAGCAGGGAGTGCTCGAAGTTCAGCAGGTCCGGGGAGTCGCGGGACATCTCCTTCCACCAGGTGTCGAAGTGCCGGCCCGACACCACCTCGGCGCCGATCCGTTCGTCGTAGAAGTCGAAGAGCGTCTCGTCGTCAACCCTGATGTCGCGCCGGCGTACCCGCTCCTCCAGCGACTCGACCTCGTCGAGCAGGGCGCGGTTCGCCGCGAAGAAGCGGTGCCTGGTGTCCCAGTCGCCCTCGACCAGGGCATGCCGGATGAACAGGTCCCGCGAGACCGCCGGGTCGATCCGACCGTAGGTAACGCGCCGGTCGGCCACCAGCGGCACGCCGTAGAGCGTCACCTTCTCGTAGGCGACCACGGCGGCCCGCTTGCGCTCCCAGTGCGGCCCTGAGTACGAGCGCTTGACCAGGTGCGCGGCGAGCGGTTCGGCCCACGCCGGGTCGATCCGCGCGACCTCGCGGCCCCACAGCCGGCTGGTCTCTACGAGCTCGGCGGCCATCACCCACTGTGGTGGCTTCTTGAACAGTGCCGAGCCGGGAAAGATCGCGAACCGGGCGCCACGGGCGCCTAGATAGTCTCGGCTCTCGGTGTCCCGCAGTCCGAGATGCGACAGCAGGCCGGCGAGCAGCGACTGACTGACCGCGTCGCGGCCGGCCGGGCTGTCGTCGACGACGAGTCCCAGGTCACGACACGCCTGCCGGAGCTGGAGGTGCACGTCCTGCCACTCGCGGATGCGCAGGTAGTGCAGGAACTCGTCGCGACACAGCCGGCGGAACGCGCTCGACGACAGTGCCGTGCGCTGCTCACGCAGGTAGCGCCACAGGTTGAGGTAGGCGACGAAGTCCGAGTCCGCGTCGGCGAACCGCGCGTGCTTGGCGTCGGCGGCCTGCCGCCGGTCAGCGGGCCGCTCCCGGGGGTCCTGGATCGACAAGCCGGCCACGACCACCAGCACCTCGCGCAGCGCGCCGTTGCCCGCCGCCTCGACCACCATCCGGGCCAGCCGCGGGTCCAGGGGCAGCGCAGCCAGCTGGCGCCCGACCGGAGTCAGCCGCAGCGAGCCGTCACGGTTGCCCGGCTGCTGGTCTGACCCTCGGCGCTCCAGCGCGCCGAGCTCGACCAGCAGGTCGATGCCGTCGCGCACACTGCGGGCGTCGGGAGGGTCGATGAACGGGAACGCCGCGACCTCACCCAGGTCCAGCGCGACCATCGACAAGATCACCGACGCCAGGCTGGTCCGCAGAATCTCCGGTTCGGTGAACCGCGGACGTGAGACATAGTCCTCCTCGCTGAACAGGCGGACGCAGATGCCGTCAGACGTACGCCCGCAGCGGCCGGCTCGCTGGTCCGCCGACGCCTGTGAGATCGCCTCGATAGGTAACCGTTGGACCTTGAGCCGCTGGCTGTAGCGGGAGATCCGGGCGAGACCGGTGTCCACGACGTAGCGGATCCCGGGGACGGTCAGCGACGTCTCGGCGACGTTGGTGGCCAGCACCACCCGGCGACCCGGATGAGCGGAGAAGACCCGGTGCTGCTCGGCGGTCGACAGCCGCGCGTACAGGGGGAGCACCTCGGTGTCTCGCAGCCGCATGCGTTCGACTGCATCCGTGGCGTCGCGGATCTCGCGCTCACCGGAACAGAACACCAAGATGTCGCCGGCGCCTTCGGTGGCGAGCTCGCGCACCGCCTCGCAGATTGCCTGCTCCTGATCACGTTCTCGGTCCGGTCGGTCGGGGTCGACCAGCGGCCGGTAGCGGAGCTCGACCGGGTATGTGCGCCCAGAGACCTCGAGGACGGGTGCATCGTCGAAGGCGGCGGCGAAGCGGCCAGGGTCGATGGTCGCCGAGGTGATGATCAGCTTCAGGTCCGGGCGCCTCGGCAGCAGCGTCCGGAGGTAGCCGAGGGCGAAGTCCACGTTGAGGCTGCGCTCGTGCGCCTCGTCGATGATCAGCGTGTCGTAGGCGAGCAGCAGCTTGTCGCGCTGCATCTCGTTGAGCAGGATGCCGTCGGTCATGACCTTGACCAGCGTCCGTGGGCCGACCGAGTCGGTGAACCGCACCTGATAGCCAATCGTGTCACCGACCTGGCCGCCCACCTCCTCGGCGATCCGGTCCGCCACGGTGCGCGCGGCCAACCGTCGCGGTTGGGTGTGCCCGATCATGCCGCGCATACCGCGGCCGGCCGCGAGGCAGATCTTCGGCAGCTGGGTGGTCTTGCCCGATCCGGTCTCCCCGGCGAGCACGACCACCTGGGAGGTCGAAATCACCTCGGTGATCTCTTCGCGGCGGGCGCTGACCGGCAGCTCCTCGGGGAAGTTCAGCCGGGGGACACCGGCCCGCCGGCTGTCCAGGCGCTGCTCGCACTGCGTGATCGCCGTGGCGATCGCCTCGAGAGCCGCGCGTCGCCGAGCCGGCTGGCGGATCTTGGTGGCGCCGTCCAGCCGTCGGCGCAGCTGCGCCTCGTCACGAAGCGAGACCTGCTGCAGGCGGGCGTGCAGATCGGCCGGGGTGAGCAGGGCGGCGTCGGACATGACGCCCGTCAGCGTAGGCGAGGCTTAGCTGCTGCTGACGGTGCTGGCGGCGCCGGCGGCCGCCACCGCCGCGGCCACGCTCGCGTGCACCGCCTCGATCGACTTGCGCACTGCCTGCGAGGCCCACGACGCGGAGGCGATCGTCTTCGCCCGGCTCTTCAGCTCCTGCTTGCTGATCGCGGCGTCCTGCGGGGCGACCACCTTGGTCACCGCGTCGACTGCGGAGAGCAAGGCGATCAGCGCGCTCGTCCGGTCATCCGCACCGACGCCGTGGACGAGCGCGTCGTAGATCTGGCCCTGGGTGTGCCGTTCCTGCGCGCTGTCGACCGCCGGCCACCGCGTTCTCGGGAACAGCCCGAGCACCTTGTCCTCCTCGGCCCGCACGATGCCACGCTGCGCCAGCCGGTCGTAAAGGGTGCGGCGCAGGCCCTTGGTGAGCGACTGCACCGCGTCCTGCGGCCGCTTGCCCACCTTGCGCTGCAAACGGGTCAGCGCCTCGTCGAGGACGGCGTCGCCGGAGGCCCCGGACCCGCGCAGCACCAGGCGCCCGCGCTTGACGTCGTCCTCGGCCTCCGCCACGGCGACGGCCCCCGCCATCGCCAGCTCGAGCAGCACCGCACCGGCGAGGCCGTGGTCGAGCGCCGTGCCGTCGACCTGCAGCTTGCCGGTGTCGTCGTCGGTCAACAGCAGCAGCAGGTCCTCGGCGATCAACATGGCGACGACGATAGGCGTGGCCGAGGTCAGGCGAGCTGCCGAGTGCGGCTCAGCAGGCGCGGTAGGCGGATCCCGGCGAGCCCGGCCGGCGGAGCAGCCGGTCGCGGAGCACAATCGACCAACGCCGCCCATGGTCGCGGCACGCGTGCCGGAAGGCAGCTCGGCCGTTGTCGGTGTACTCCACTTCGATCACGTGGTTGCCGTAGGCACGGCGGTAGGAGCCGCACTCGTGCCACACCGCGCACTCCTCGCTGACCGCGAAGTCGAACCCGATCCTCAGTCGGTGAGCCCTGGTGAGTCCGGCCAGGTTCTTCTGGGCGATGGCGAGGCCGTGCGAGTGAGCACGCCCGGCGAGCAGCCGGGCCAGCGCCAGGTTGTCGTCCCGGCTGAGCAGGTGGCGCGAGCGGCTGAACGAGTCGAGGTTGTCCGGCTCGACCGCGTCGAACCGTCGGCCGCGCAGCCGGACAACCACCGCCCGACGACCCCCGTGATGGCGTGCCGCCGCTGCGGTGTCGAGGTGTCGAGCAGCACCTCGCCCGGACAGCCGGGATCGTGCACCAGGGCACCGGAACGCGCGTGCAGCAGCCGCCGCGCATGGTGCCGGCGCCACCACGGCAGCTGCCCGGGTTGGGTCTGGAAGGCGTTGACGTAGCAGATGTCGTACGCGGAGGGCGCCGGCGTCTCGGTCCGGTCCCGGGTGGTCACGGTGACGCCGGCGGGCAGGTGGTGGGCCCCGCCGAGCTGGTAGTCGACCTTGACGTTGACCGGTGGCGGGGCCCCCCGGTGCCCGGCTCCCGCCACCGGATGCGGGACGGCGGCGGTGCTGGCGGCCAGCGGTGCTGGTGCGGTCGGGCCGGCGGCGGTCGTGGCTGCGCAGCCCGCGAGCGCGACGCCGATGAGCACGTTGACACCAGCGGCTGCATGTGCCCATCGTGGCTCATGGCCGCGCCGCGCCGCTTGGTCAGAACAGCGTGTCGGCCGCGGCCGCGACCGGTGTGGGCACCGCGGGCAGGCTGCCCGCCGGGTAGGCGCCCTCGACGCTGCGGATCCCGGCTCCGTCGAGCCCGTGCCGCCGCAGCAGCGGGATGACGCGTGACTGCAGCCGCTCGGCGTACCACGCCGGGACGTAGGCGCCGCGGCCGTAGAGCTCCTCGTAGCGCCGGACGAGGTCAGGCCTGCTGCTGTGCAGCCAGCCGAAGAACCACTCCCGGGCGCCCGGACGCAGGTGCAGCGGCAGCACGGTGGCCCCGGTTGCGCCGGCAGCGGCCAGCCGGCCCAGTAACAAGTCGAGGGTGTCCGTGTCGTCGGTGAGCCACGGCAGGACCGGGGCGACCATGACCCCGCAGCCGAGGCCGGCGTCGGTGATCGCGCGCACCATGTCGAGGCGCGCACGTGGCGAGGGGGTGCCGGGCTCGAGCGCCTCGTGCAGTGCCTCGTCGCCGACCGCGATCGAGACGCCGAGCCCAACCGGCACCTGCTGCGCCGCCCGCTCGAGCAGTGGCAGGTCGCGCCGAAGCAGCGTCCCCTTGGTCAACAACGAGAACGGCGTGCCCGACTCCGCGAGCGCCGAGATGATCGCCGGCATCAGTCGGTAGCGGCCCTCGGCGCGCTGGTAGGGATCGGTGTTGGTGCCCAGCGCGACCGGCTCGCGTGACCATGACCGGCGCGTGAGCTCCCGGCGCAGCACCTCGGCGACGTTGGTCTTGACCACGACCTCGTTGTCGAAGCCGGTGCCCGTGTCCAGCTCGAGCCAGGCGTGGCTGCCCCGGGCATAGCAATAGATGCACGCGTGGGTGCAGCCCCGGAACGGGTTGATGGTCCACCGGAACGGCATCCGCGAGGCGGCCGGCACCTTGCTGAGCGCCGACTTGGCCAGCACCTCGTGGAACGTCACACCGGCGAAGTCGGGCGTGCGCACGCTTCGGACGAGTCCGTCGATCTGGCCGAGCCCCGGCAGCGTGGCCCCCGAGGCGTCCGCCACAGTGCTGAGCTGTTGGGTGTCCCACCGCATGCGGTCATTCGAACACACGTGCGAAGCCAGCACAAGCCGCCGCGTGCGTGCGCCGGCCACGCACTCAGCTGCCGCTTTGCTTGCGGACCCCCTCGTCGGCGTAGGGTCTGCGGCGTGCCTGGATCCCTGCTCGGAACCGCCGTCCGCCGAGTGGAGGACCCGGACCTCGTCCGCGGGCGTGGCACTTTCGTCGACAATCTGCCCGCGACGGACGCGTTGCACCTGGCCTTTGTGCGCTCGCCCTATGCACACGCCCGAATTATCTCGGTCGACTCGACCGAAGCGCTTGCCGCGCCCGGAGTCGTGACCGTGTGCAGCGCCGAGGACCTTGACCTGGCGGCCTACCACACGTTCTTTGTGCTCAACGACGCATGTGCGCGTCCGCCCCTGGCTCGGGGCAAGGTGCGCTTCGTCGGCGACCCGGTCGCCGTTGTGGTGGCCGAGAGCTGGGCGGCCGCGGTGGACGCTCTCGAGCTGGTCGATGTCGACTACGAGCCGCTTGACGCGGTGGCCGACCCGGAGGCGGCTCTACTGCCAGGTGCCCCCCTGCAGTTCGAGGAGCTCGGGACCAACCTCGCGGCCGGCGCCCGCGAGCCCGACGGCAGCGACCCGCTAGACGATGCCGAGGTCGTCGTGCGGGCCCGGATCGAGAACCAGCGGCTGGCGGTGGCGCCGATCGAGGGCAACGCGGTGCTGGTCGAGCCCGGCGACCGCGAGTTCGACCTCGTCATGCACCTGTCGACCCAGATGCCGCACGGCGCCAAGGCCCAGCTGGTCGAGCTGTTCGGACTGCAGCCCGACGCCGTACGCGTGGTCGCCCCGCATGTCGGCGGCGCCTTCGGAGGCAAGGCCGGGTTGCCGGTCGAGCACGTGGTCGCCGTGGCGCTGGCCAGGCGGCTGGGCCGCCCGACCCGCTGGACCGAGACCCGGTCCGAGGCCCAGCTGTCGATGCACGGCCGCGGCCAGGTGCAGTATGCCGAGCTGGGGCTGCGTCGCGACGGCACGGTCACCGGCCTGCGGCTGCGGGTCGTCGGCGACGCCGGTGCCTACGCCGGTTTCGGTGGCATGCTCGCGATGGGACCGTCCTACTCGATGGCCCAGGGCGTCTATCGCATTCCCCGGCTCGGCTACGACGTCGCGGTCGCGCTGACCAACACCACGCCGATGGGCGCCTTCCGGGGAGCCGGCCGACCCGAGGCGGCCGCCCTGCTCGAGCGGATGATGGACCTGGCGGCGGCTGAGCTCGACCTGGACCCGGTTGAGATCCGGCGGCGCAACTTCCTCCAGCCGGCGGACTTCCCGTACCCGACGCTCACCGGGCAGACCTATGACGTCGGTGACTACGACCGTGCGCTGCAGGAGGCGCTGCGGATCGCCGACCTGGATGCTCTGCGCGCTGAACAGGCGGCCCGGCGCGAGCGCGGAGACGTGCGGCAGCTCGGCATCGGGCTGGCCAGCTATGTCGAGATCACCGGTGGTGGCAGCGGAGAGTTCGGCGGTGTGGAGATGGCCGCCGACGGGACGGCGACGATCCGGGTCGGCACCTCGGCGCACGGACAGGGCCACGCCACGTCGTTCGCGATGATCGTGGCCGACAAGCTGGGCATCGACATGGCCTCGGTGCGCTTCGTGCAGTCCGACACCGCAGCCGTACCCCGCGGTCAGGGCACCGGCGGCTCGCGGTCGCTGCAGCTCGGCGGCAGTGCGGTCGCCGGCGCAGCCGACGACCTGGTGGACCTCGGCCGGGAAGCGGCTGCCACGCTGCTGGAGGCCGCGGTCGACGACGTGGTGCTCGGCGCAGACGGCACCTTCCAGGTCACCGGTGTGCCGTCGGTGTCGGTGAGCTGGTCGCAAGTCGCGGCGCGGGCCGCCGACGACGGGGGGCAGCTGGCGACCGAGCTCGACTTCGAGGCCAAGGGCGCGACCTTCCCCTTCGGTACGCATGTGTCGGTTGTCGAGGTCGACACCGAGACCGGCCTGGTCACCCCGCTGCGCCACATCGCGGTCGACGACTGCGGTCGGGTCCTGAACCCGCTGCTCGTGGCCGGGCAGCAGCACGGCGGCACCGCCCAGGGCATCGCGCAGGCGCTGTGGGAGAGCTTCATCTACGAGGCCGACGGGACCCCGTTGACGTCGACGTTCGCCGACTACAGCCTTCCGACGGCAGTGGAGGTGCCCGCACTCGAGGTGAGTAACACCGAAACGCCCACCCCGCTCAACCCACTGGGCGCGAAGGGGATCGGCGAGTCGTCCTCGATCGGGTCGACACCTGCCGTGCAGAACGCGGTCGTCGACGCGTTGAGCCATCTCGGGGTGCGGCACGTGGACATGCCGTGCACGCCGGCCCGCGTGTGGCAGGCCATGGCGCAGGCCGCGGCCGGCGACACCGACCCCTGGCGCGAACCACCGGAGGTCTTCGCCGACCTGCCCGTACGCGGTGACTCGGCGCGGCCGGACGCGGCCGGCGCAGAGATCTGAGCGAGGAGGTGCCACGCCGATGGAGCTGACCAAGTTCTCGCATGCGTGCGTGCGGCTCGAGGACGGTGATCGGCGCCTGGTCATCGACCCCGGGTCGTTCTCCGAGGTCGAGGAGGCGCTGGCGGGGGTGCACGCCGTGCTGATCACCCACGAGCATGCAGATCACGTCGACGTCGACGCACTGAGCGCCGCCGCCGCCCGGGACTCCGCCCTGCGGGTGTGGGCGCCGCCGGCGGTGTGCGACCTCCTGCCCGCTCTCGGCGACCGGGTGACCAGTCTCGAGCCGGGTGCGCAGCTCGAGGTGGCCGGCTTCGAGGTGCGCACGCTGGGCGGTCAGCACGCGCTGATCCACTCCTCGGTGCCGGTGGTCCCCAACATCGGCTTCGTGGTCGACGGCGCGCTCTATCACCCAGGCGACGCGTTCGTGGTGCCGCCGGTCGAGGTGTCGACAGTGCTCGTGCCGGTGCACGCCCCGTGGTCGAAGGTCGGCGAGGTGCTGGACTTCCTGATCGCGACCCGCGCGGCCCACGCCTACAACATCCACGACGGGCTGCTCAACCAGAGCGGGCTGCGGCTGGTCGCCGGTCACCTGCACCGGGTGGGTGAGGCCTACGGCGCCGAGTATCGGACGCTGTCGCCCCGCGAGACCGTCCCGCTGTGACGCACGTCCTCGCTGCCCCCCGGCTAGCGCTCCCGGGCGGCGTGACGGGTGCCCGGGCCCGCCTCAAGCGCTGACCCGGTAGGTCGCCAGGTCGGTGGGCCGGGTCGGGGGAGTCCCGTCGCCGAACGCGGTGCCGCCCAGCTGCTCACGGTGATGTGGTGCCGCCCAGTCGGTGGCTGGGCCGAGAGGCACGATCTGCCGCGGGTTCAGGTCGGTGTGCACGGTGTAGTAGTGGTTCTTGATATGCGCCTCGTTGACCGTGTCGCCCAGGCCGGGAGTCTGCATCAGGTCTCGCAGGTAGGGGCCGACCACGGTGTCCTCGGTGATCTTGTTGCGGTTGCACTTGAAGTGCGTCTGATAGACCGAGTCGAACCGCGCCAGCGTGGTGAACGCGCGGACGTCAGCCTCGGTGAGGTGCTGGCCGACGAGATAGCGCCGGGTCGCCAGGCGGTCGTGCAGCCAGTCGAGGCAGTCGAAGACCTTTGCGTACGCCTCGTCGTAGGCGCGTTGGCTCGGGGCGAAGCCGGCTCCGTATACAGCGTCGTTGAGGTCGCGATAGATCCGGGCCATCACCTCGTCGATCTCCTCGCGGTGGGCCCGCGGGTAGAGGTCAGGGGCACCCGGGCGGTGATGTTGGCGCCACTGGCTCGACAGGTCAAGGGTCAGCGTGTGGAAGTCGTTGGTGACCAACTGACCGCTCGGCACATCGACGACGGCCGGCACGCTGACCCCGTTGGAGTAGTCGGTGCGCCGCCGGTCGTAGGCCTCGGACAACAAGGCGATGCCGAGCACAGGATCGCGGCCGCCCTCGTCGAGGGTGAAGCGCCAGCTGCGCTCGTCCTGGATCGGGTCCACGATCGCCAGGCTGATCGCGTCCTCGAGGCCGAGCAGCCGCCGGACGGCCACCGCTCGGCTCGCCCACGGGCACGCAAGCGATGCCACGAGCCGGTAGCGGCTCGGCTCCACCGGCCATTGCGTGCCCGGCTCGTCCAGGATGCGGTCGTCGAACTCTGACTCCCCGTGGGTGTACGCGTCGTCGGCCATGCGCCAAGCCTGACCGAGTGTGCACCGCCGCGCCAGCGGTCGGCAGCCTCAGACACTCGCCGGCGGCTGCCACGGTTGAAGCCACGGGGTCGCCGGCCAGCTTTCGGCGGCTGCCAGCAGCGGAAACGCGGTGGCGCCGTCGACCGACTCGCGGACGATGTCGGCATGGCCGGCGTGCCGCGCCGTCTCCTCGATCAGGTGCAGCAGAACCCACCGGACCGACAGGATGTCCACGTCGGCAAACCACGGAGCCGGCGGCACCGACACCGGCTGCCCCAGATCTGCGACGTCGGCGATCACGGCCTCGGTCTTCGCGGCAACCTCGTCGTAGAGGACGAATACGTCGGCCAGCGTCTCGTCGGGGCGTAGCGAAAACCCGGCCTGATAGTCGGACTCCCCGGTGCGACGGGTGCGCTGGACCACGTTGTCGATCCAGCCGAACTCGGTCAGCGCGACGTGTTTGACCAGCCCGCCGACACTGAGCGGGCTCGCACTGGGCGTGGCCCGCGCCTGCTCGTCGGTGAGGCCGTACGCGGTGATCTTGAGCACGTGTCGCTGCTGGGCCAGGTAGCTGAGCAGTCCGTCGCGCTCGTCGGCGACGGACCCAACGGTTCCGGGCATGGTGGTGCTCCCTCGTGAGACGGCCGGTGCCCTGCCCCCGGCGATGTACGGACCAGGGCAGTCTCCCGCAGGGGTCCGACACTTGGCGTTCATAGCCGACGCGGCCCGTCAGGCACGCCTTTGACTGCGGTGAACCCGCCTACAACGAATGGCTCCGCGAGCACGCTGTCAATGCTGTCGATGCCGGCTCCAGCATGGGCCGACGCTCACACCCGATGGACCACCCTGCTGACGATCCATGCGTGTTTGCCGACCTGTCGGCCGCGGGTGAATCCGTACTGCCCGAAGAGTTCGACCGTCGCGCTGAACAGGAACCGGCCCGGCGC
>JBBSGC010000033.1:0-16370 GCA_038254525.1 Propionibacteriales bacterium
CCGTCCCCGGGCGGCGGCGGCACGGAATCGGGTGTCTGTGAACGGTTGACCGCGTCCTCGGGAGGAGTACCGAGCGGACCGGACGCGTCGGTCTGATCCAGATCCTCGATGCCACCGACACTCGGATCGAGCCCAGGGCCGGAGTCGACGCCTTGTGGCCGCTCGGCCTGCGTCCCTCTGCCAATCAGCCGGTTCAAGAATCGCATCACTGACCGTCCAATCCCTCGTTGAAGCCATGTGGTCCCGACATGTCGGCGTCCTGCTCGTCCTGGCGTGGGCCGGCGAGCTCGCGGCCGATGTGGTCGCCCACGTCGCGCGGCGCGACGTCTTCCTTGGTGACGCCATGCACGGGCACCTCGGGTGAGTCGTCCTCGTCGGCATGGTCTGCGCCAGGTCTGCTGCGCTGCGTCATGGACCTCACCGTACTCTCGGGCCGATCTCGTGACCGCTTGGTCGCCCGCACAACCACAACGTCTCGAGATCCGTGCCGGTCCCGATGCGCCCGCCCGATCTCGTGACCGCTTGGTCCCCCGCACAACCACAATGTCTCGAGACCCGTGCCGGACCCCATGCGCCCGGGCCGATCTCGTGACTGTTTGGCTCGGCGACGCCAGCCACCCCAAGGGTCAGCGCCGCTCGTCGGCCCGGCCGCCGCCGACGCCGGTGCGCGGAGCGTTGAGCCGGGCCAGGTAGGCGTTGTAGCGCGCCAGCTCGTCGTCGACGCCCGCGCCCGCGGCCCGGTCGGCGGCCCGGTCGGTCCGGCGCGCCTCCCGCGCGTCGCCGCGGACCCACTGCACGAACACGGCCACCGCGACGATCACAATCGGCAGCTCCCCCAACGCCCAGGACGCGCCACCAGCGAAGACCTGGTCACCGAGCAGGTCACTCGCGTACGGCCGGTGCAGGGACTGCCAGTAGGAACCGCCGAGCAGGCTGCTCGACGACATCAGCGCGATCGAGAAGAACGCGTGGAACGGCATCACGAAAAGCAGGAGGCCGAATCGCCACAGCGGCGCCAGCGTGCGGGGACCGGGGTCAATGCCGACCAGCACGTAGAAGAAAAGTGCACCGATCCCGAGGAAGTGCAGCTCCATCGCGGCATGGCCCAAGGGACTCCCCATCAGCCAGCCGAAGAGGCTGGTGAAGTAGACCGCGTAGAGGCTGCCGACGAAGAGCACCGCCGCCGCCACCGGATGGGTGAGCACCCGCACGACGTGCGAGTGCAGCACGCCCAGCAGCAGCTGTCGAGGTCCCTGCTCGCCGGGGACCCGGGCACCGGGCAGCGTCCGCAGCGCGAGCGTCACCGGGGCGCCGAGCACCAGCAGGATCGGCGTCACCATCGACAGCAGCATGTGGGCGACCATGTGGGCGCTGAACAGCACGTGGGAGTACTCGCCGAGGCCGCCGAAGGTCGACCAGCCGAGGACCGCGAGTCCCGCGACCCAAGACGCTGTGCGGCCGGCCGGCCAGCGGTCCCCGCGACGTCGTAGCACCCGTAGCCCCTGGGCGTACAACGCGAGGCCCATCCCGACCAGCAGCATGCCCAGAGCGTCCGGGAAGAAGCCGAACAGCACGTTGTGCACGCTCGGCGCGGCCGGCAACGCCTGACCGAGCAGCTCGGTGACCGGGTCGGTGTAGACCTGACCGGTGCTCGGCGTCGGTGTGCGCGACAGGGCAACGGCCACCGCGATCGTCGCCGCCATCACGGCGACCTCGACGACCGCGAGGCCCGTAAAGGCGCGTCGGGCACCGACTGCCTGACCTGCGGCGTCGTCCGCGGGCGGGCCCAGCCGGACCAACGTCCGCCGACGGTGCAGCAGCCCCAGGCCGCCGAGCGCCACCACCGCAGCCGCCTTGACGATGACCAGCGCTCCGTAGGACGACGTGAACAGGTCTCCCCACCCGAGCCGGATCGCCGCGTTGCCGACCCCGGAGACGATGACCACAGCCAGGCACCAGGCAGCCAGCACCGAGTAGCGCCCGACGGCCGCGCCGAGCCGCCGGCTGCCCCGCACGGCGACCCAGGTGACCCCGACAAGCCCACCGACCCACAGCGAAGCCGCGACGACATGCACCAGCAGGCTCACCACCGCGAAGCCATGCGCACCGGACGAGGCGGCGTGGCCGGTGAGCACCGGAGGCGCCAGGGCAACAACCGCAACGAGCAAGACCCAGACCGCCTCACGGGTACGCAGCGTCCAGCGCACAGCCATGGCGACGACGAACGCGAGACCGGCCTGCCACAGGAGCGCCTTGCCCTGCGGAATCTGCAGCACGGTGCTCAACACCGCAGACGGCCCGGGAAACGATCGGACCGGCTCGGCCAGGATGTCCGACGCCGTGAAGACCGCCTCGGCGACCGCGGCAGTCGCCCAGGCCAGCGCCGACCAGGCGGCCGCGCGCGACGCCCGTAGGGCCAGCCCGCTCAAGGTCCCTTCGGGGGAAGGCAGCAGCAGTGTCGCCGTCAGCAGCAGCCCCACGGTGAGCACAGCCGTCAGGTCAGCCACGGCGCGCAACGCGGGCAGCGCCCACTCGGTGAGCCGGCCGGGCTCGGGCAGGTCGGCCGGCCCCGGCGCGGGCACGCCATGGCCGAGACTCAGCGCGAGGTAGAGCGCGGTGCCTGTGATCAGCGCGGTGCCGAGCAGCCACCCGGCGACCTCGCTGCGGCGCGGCCAACCGACGGCAACCCCGGCGGATGCGGGCGGAGCTACGGTGGTGCGGTCAGTACGAGCGCGCACGAAGTCCCACCCGGAGCAGGAAGGCACCGGCCACCAGGGCTAGACCTGCCAGTACTATCTGGGCGCCGTGCCGGCCCCAGAAGCTGCCGCCGCTGTCGGCAGCCGAGGCGGTGCTCGGCGTGGCACCCAAGGCACCCGCACCCGTGCTGGGCGCGCCGCCGCTGACCGTGAACGTGAGCTCTCCGGTGACCGGATGCCCGTCGTCTGAGACCACGCGGTAGTCCAGCGTGTACTGCCCGGGTGCACCGGTGCCGGACAGCTGCTCGGTCACGACGCCACCGTCGATCGTGGGGTCCCCGGCCTGAACCTGGGTGCCGGCCGCGTCTTTGACGACCACGGCTGCGGGAGAGCTGACCGCCTCACCGAAGGTCAACGAGACCGAGTCCGCAAGGGTCCGGACGGTCGTGCCGTCCGTCGGGCTCGACCCGATCAGCTCGGCGTGGGCCGCAGCCGGTGCGATGCCCAGCCAGGCGGAGCCGGCCAGCGCGAGTGCTAGCAGTGCTGCTAGTACGGGTCGCTTGCTGCTGGGGAGCGGGCGTTGCAAGGTCGTGCCTTTCGTGGAGTCATGGGCACTGGGTCATGGGCACTCGCGCGGACCGCGCTGCGGTCCGGTCATCGTGTTCAGCATAGGAGTGTCGCTAGCTGCGCCGCTGGGCCGCCTGTCGAGCCGAACGGGTGCGCAGCTTCGCCACCTTGACCTGCTGGCCCCGCAGCCGCTCGTCGCTGCGGGCAGCGATCCACGCCTGCTCACGGCACAGCTTGCGCCAGCTCAGCAGGCGACGCTGGGCCAGCAGGCCGCCGTCGACAGCCTCCAGCACGGCGCACCCGGGCTCCGACTCGTGCCCACAGTCACTGAAACGGCAGCCGGCCGCCAGCTCCGCGATGTCGGCGAACGTCGCTGCCAGTCCCTGGCCGGCGTCGACCAACCCCACGCCGCGCAACCCTGGCGTGTCGATGACTGCCCCACCTCCTGGGAGCAGCACCAGCTCACGGCGCACGGAGGTGTGCCGGCCCCGGCCATCGGCGCGGATCGCCTGCGTGCTGAGCACCTCGGCACCGGCGAGCGCGTTGGTCAACGACGACTTGCCGGTGCCCGATGAACCGAGCAGCGCCACCGTGCCCGAGCTGCCGATGAGCTCCTCGAGCGCGATCAGGCCCTGACCCGTGACGGCGCTGCAGCAGATCACCTGGACGCCGGGCGCGTTCTTGCGTACGTCGCTCGCCACGTCTTCGGCGTCAGCGGCGCGGTCAGCCTTGGTCAGCAGCACTGCCGGATCCGCGCCGCTGGCCCAGGCCAGTGCCAGCAGCCGCTCGATTCGAGTCAGCACCGGCAGCGCGTCGAGCCCGGCCACGACGGCGACCACCGTCATGTTGGCGGCGAGCACCTGGCCGCGGGAGCGCTCGCTCGCCTCGGCGCGCACGAAGCTGGTCCGGCGCGGCAGGACCGCGTCGACTGTCGCCCGGCCGTCCGGCCATTCGCGCACCGCCACCCAGTCACCCGTGCAGGGGGCGTTCGTCGAGTCTCGCGCGACCGCCGCCAACAGGTCTGCGCCGAGCCCGGCCCGGACTGGTCCGGTCTCGGCAAGCACGGTGCACACGCCGCGGTCCACCCGGGCGACCCGACCCGGTGTGCCGGCGAACGGTGCGACCTGCGCCGCCCAGGCGGCGTCCCACCCCAAGCCGGTCAGGTCGATGCGCGGCGATGCTGTCATCCGGATGGGCCCTTCGGCTAGCGGAGCAGGAGGACGCCGAGCCGGTGACCTGCCACCCGCAGCCCGACCGCGCCCATGACGGCGAGGTAGCCGACCGCGATCAGCAGCTCGGGGCCCAGCCGACCGGTGGTCAGGTCGCGGCAGAGCACCACGCCCTGGTAGAGCGGAGTCGCGGACACCACCCACTGGAGCGCCGTCGGATAGGTGGACAGCGGGTAGAACGTGGCCGAGAACAAGAACATCGGGATGATCGCGAGCTGGATGTACTCGAAGTCCTGCCACGACTTCATATAGGTGGTCAACGCCATCCCGGCGCCACCGAAGGCGAAGCCGATGAGCATCGCCGCGGGGACCGTGAGGATCCCCCACCATGATCCGATCAGTCCCAGCGCGGCCATGATCGCCACGAACGCGGTCGAGTAGCAGGTGCCGCGCAGCAGCGCCCAGCTGATCTCGCCTGCCGCGATGTCGCCGGGACGTAGCGGCGTGGCCAGCATGGCGTCGTAGAGCTTGGCGTACTTGAAGCGGAAGAAGATGCCGTACGTGGCGTCGAACAAGGCACCGTTCATGGCCGACGAAGCCAGCATGCCGGGAGCCACGAAGGCGGCATAGCCGATCACCGTGCCGTCGCCGAGCGTGAAGTCACCGATCAGGCCGCCGACGCCGATCCCGATCGAGAACAGGTAGAAGACCGGCTCGAGGAATCCGGTCAGGAAGACGATCCAGCTGCGCCGATAGACCAGGAAGTTGCGTTCGACGACCCGCCGGCTGCCGCGACCCAGCACCGGCAGCACGCGCCGGCTCAGGGTGGACGCCGCAGCGGCAGTCGATGTGGTCACGGCTCAGCCCTTCTCGACGAGTCGGCGAGCGAAGAAGTGTCGGGCGAGGAGCCAGCCGCCGCCGATCCAGAGCAGCAGGTAGACCAGGTGTCCCAGCGCCGCCCACCACAAGACGTGGCCGGTCGTCGCCATCCTGGACAGCTCCACGCCGTGCCACAGGGGGCCGACGTACGCCAGCCAGGTGATCGCTGAGGGAAGCTGGCTGACTGGGAAGAAGGCGCCCGAGAACAACGACATGGGGATCACGAACAGCCGGTAGACCACGGCGAACCCGTTCTCGCTCTCCAGCCCGGCGCTGAGCGCGAAGCAGGGTGTGGTGTGCGCCAGGCCGACGAGCACCGCCGTCAAGAGCGCGGCAACGCCTCCGGTGACCGAGGAGACAGCTCCGAACACGGCGATCACGGCGACGAAGACGGCGCCCGTGGTCGCGATCCGGAAGACGACGAAAAGCAGGTGGGCGTTGAGCACGTCGACGACCCGCAGTGGAGTCGCGAGCTGTGCGAAGTAAGTCTTGTGCCACTTGATGGCGCCCATCACCGGCCACGTGGACTCACCGATCGCGGTCTGCATGGCCGTGGTCGCGAGCAGGCCGGGGCCGATGTAGGCCAGGTAGGTGAGACCGCCGAGCGCCCCGCTGGGCGCCTGAGCGTCGACGAACCCGCCCAGCCCTACGCCCATCGCGGTGAGGAACAGCAGCGGGATCAGGAACGAGGAGATCACCGAGCCGCGCCAGGTGCGCCGGTAGACGGTCACCCAGTAGTCCAGCTGCCTGGAGACCAGCTGCCGGCTGCCGAGCCGTTCGGTCCCGAGCGGCAAGCCACTCACCGCGCCCATGCTCAGTCGACCAGCGAGCGGCCGGTGAGCCGCAAGAAGACGTCCTCGAGCGTGGAGCGTCGCACCAGCACCGAGCTGGGCCGCACTCCCCTGGCCTGGACCGCCTCGGCCGCCGCCTCACCCCGCTCGGTGTAGAGCAGCAGCCGGTCGGGCAGCACCTCGACCCGATCAGCGAGTCCGGCGAGCTGGTCGGCGACGCCGGCGTGGTTGGCGCCTTCGAAGCGGAGCTCGACGACCTCGCGGGTCGAGTACTCACCGATCAGCTGCGCTGGCGAGCCCTCGGCGACGATCACGCCGTCGTCCATGACCACGAGCCGGTCGCACAGCTGCTCAGCCTCGTCCATGTAGTGCGTGGTCAGCACCAGCGTCACGCCCTGCTGACGCAGCCTGAACAGCCGCTCCCACACCAGGTGTCGGGCCTGCGGGTCCAGCCCCGTCGTGGGTTCGTCCAGCAGCAACATGTCGGGACGGTTGACCAGCGACCGCGCGATCGTCAGCCGGCGCTTCATGCCCCCGGACAGGTCCTCGACCTTCGCTCCTGCCTTGTCGCTCAGCTGGACGAACGCGAGCAGCTCGTCGGCACGTGCTGCACACTCGCGGCGGGAGAGACCGAAGTAGCGGGCATAGACGCTGAGGTTCTCCCGGACACTGATCTCGTTGTCGAGCGTGTCCTCCTGCGGGCAGATCCCGAGCCGACTGCGGATCACCGGTCCGTCGGTCGCCGGATCCATGCCGAGGATGCGCAGCTCGCCTCCGGTGACCGGCGAAACGGCCGCCACCATGCGCATGGTCGAGGACTTGCCGGCTCCGTTGGGGCCGAGGAAGCCGAACGCCTCACCTCGACGCACGGTCACGTCGATGCCGCGCACTGCCTCGAAGTCGCCATAACGCTTGGTGAGACCGCGAGCGAAGACCATGGCAGGCGGCTCGGCTGGGCGCGTCGTGGCCGCGGCGGTGTCACTGCTAGTGGTCGCCTCGGGCGTCGTCGACGAGTGGGAGGTGGGCACGGACACCGACTCTAGATCGAGCCCCTGACAAGCACTAACCGTTTGTGCACCCGACGCCCCCCTGACCGTCGGTGGCGTCGGCGAGGATGGCCCGGTGAGGATGGCGCGGTGACCCCGCAACCTGCCGACGCCGCGGCGGGCAACGGCGCACTAGTGCCCTTCTCGGCCGCGACCCGGGCGTGGTTCACCGGCTCGTTCCAGCTGCCGACGCCTGCGCAGGTCGGCGCCTGGGCGGCGATCAGCACTGGATCGCATGCCCTGGTGGTCGCCCCCACCGGCTCCGGCAAGACGCTGGCCGCCTTCTTGTGGGCACTCGACCGGTTACTCGTGAGCGAGCCGGCCGCCGACCGCTCGCGGCGCTGCCGCGTGCTCTACGTCTCGCCGCTCAAGGCGCTCGCGGTCGACGTGGAGCGCAACCTGAGAGCACCGCTCGTCGGCATCACGCAGACCGCGAAGCGCCTCGGCCAGCCGGTCCGCGAGGTCAGCGTCGCCGTTCGCTCCGGCGACACCCCGCCCGCCGAGCGTCGCCGGTTCGTGGCCGACCCACCCGACATCTTGATCACCACACCGGAGTCGCTGTTCCTGCTCCTGACGTCCAGGGCACGCGAAACGCTGGCCGGCGTTGACACGGTCATCGTCGACGAGGTGCACGCGGTGGCCGGCAGCAAGCGGGGAGCTCACCTCGCTCTCTCGCTGGAGCGTCTCGACACACTGCTCGACTCCCCGGCCCAGCGCGTCGGACTGTCGGCGACCGTGCGGCCGGTCGATGAGGTCGCCCGCTTCCTCGGCGGCGTCGCACCGGTCCGGGTGGTGGCGCCCGCGTCGGCCAAGCGATGGGATCTGTCGGTAGTCGTGCCGGTCGAGGACATGGCCGAGCTGGGTGCAGCGGCCGTCCAGCGCGCAGGCGACCAGGGAGGCCGGGCACCTACGCCGTCGATCTGGCCCCACGTGGAGGAGCGGCTGGTCGACCTCGTCGAGCAGCACCGCTCGACCATCGTCTTCGCGAACTCCCGGCGCCTCGCGGAGCGGTTGACGGCGCGGCTCAACGAGATAGCGGTCGAGCGGGAGGCGGGCGAGCCCCTGCCAGCTGCCGGAAGCCCGGCGCAGGTGATGGCGCAGTCCGGCGCCGCGGCGGGTGCGCCGGAGGTGATCGCCAAGGCCCACCACGGCTCGGTGAGCAAGGACCAGCGGGCACTGATCGAGGACGACCTCAAGTCCGGCCGGCTGCGCTGCGTGGTTGCAACCAGCAGCCTGGAGCTAGGCATCGACATGGGCGCGGTCGACCTGGTCATCCAGGTGGAGGCACCGCCGTCGGTGGCCAGCGGCCTGCAGCGGGTGGGCCGGGCCGGGCACTCGGTCGGCGAGGTCTCCCGCGGCGTGCTGTTCCCCAAGCACCGAGCCGACCTCATCCACTGTGCCGTCGCTGTGGAGCGGATGCGGGCGGGCGCAATCGAGCGGCTCGCCGTGCCGACCAGCCCGCTCGACGTCCTGGCGCAGCAGACGGTGGCCGCCACCGCGATGGACATCCACGACGTCGACGACTGGTTCGCGCTCGTCCGCAGGGCGGCATCGTTCGCGACGCTGCCGCGCTCGGCCTACGACGCCACCCTCGACCTGCTGGCCGGCAGGTATCCATCCGATGAGTTCGCCGAGCTGCGCCCGCGCATCGTGTGGGACCGGGTCGCGGGCACGATCAGCGGACGGCCGGGCGCGCAGCGGCTCGCCGTCACCTCCGGCGGGACCATCCCCGATCGCGGCCTGTTCGGCGTGTTTCTCGTGGGCGCTGACGCCGCACGCGGGTCAGCGCGGGTCGGGGAGCTCGACGAGGAGATGGTCTACGAGTCACGGGTCGGTGACGTGTTCGCCCTGGGGGCCTCGAGCTGGCGGATCGAGGACATCACCCATGACCGGGTGCTGGTCAGCCCGGCGCCCGGCCAGCCGGGGCGGCTGCCGTTCTGGAAGGGCGACACGCTCGGCCGACCAGCCGAGCTGGGGACGGCCGTCGGAGCCTTCGTCCGCGAGATCGCCGCCGCCGCCCCGGGCAAGAGCGTCGAACGCTGCGCGCAGGCGGGTCTCGACGAGCGCGCTGCGAGCAACCTGCTGAGCTTCGTTGCCGAGCAGAAGGCGGCCACCGGCGTGGTGCCGAGCGACCGCACGCTCGTGGTCGAACGCGGCCGCGACGAGCTCGGTGACTGGCGGGTGCTGCTGCACTCGCCGTTCGGGCTGCCGGTCCACGCGCCGCTGGCGCTGGCCGTCGCCGCCCGGCTGCGCGAGCGGCTCGGCGTCGATGCACAGGCGATGGCCAGCGACGACGGGATAGTCGTGCGCCTTCCCGAGACCGACGCCGAACCGCCCGGCGCCGAGCTGTTCGTCTTCGAGCCCGACGAGATCGAGGAGCTGGTCACTCGCGAGGTCGGCGGCTCGGCGCTGTTCGCCGCCCGGTTCCGTGAGTGCGCGGCCCGCGCGCTGCTGCTCCCGCGTCGTGACCCACAGCGCCGTAGTCCGCTGTGGCAGCAGCGTCAACGCTCGGCCCAGCTGCTGGAGGTGGCGCGCAAGTACCCCAGCTTCCCGATCGTGCTGGAGACGGTGCGCGAGTGCCTGCAGGACGTCTACGACGTGCCGTCGCTGCGCACCCTGATGAGCGACATCGACGCCCGACGGGTGCGGCTGGTGGAGGTCGACCCGCCGACGCCGTCACCGTTCGCACAGTCGCTGCTGTTCGGCTACGTCGCCGCGTTCCTCTACGAGGGTGACTCGCCGCTCGCCGAGCGCCGGGCGGCCGCGCTGTCCCTCGACCCCACGCTGCTCGCCGAGCTGCTGGGCCGCGCGGAGCTGCGTGACCTGCTCGACCCCGCCGTCGTCGACGAGGTCGAGCTCGAGCTGCAACGCCTCGTCACCGACCGGCGGGCCACCAGCGCCGAGGGCCTCGCCGACCTGCTGCGCCTGCTCGGTCCGCTCACCGGGCCGGAGGTCGCGGCACGCAGCGAGCCGGCTGCCGGCAGCGCCGGCTGGCTCGTCGAGCTGGCCCGGGCGCGCCGCGTCGTCGAGGTCGGCTATGCGGGGGCTCACTGGTGGGCAGCCGTCGAGGATGTCCCCCGGTTGCGCGACGGCCTGGGCGTGCCGGTCCCGCTCGGCGTGCCCGACGCGTTCATCGAGCCGGTCGCCGACCCGTTGGGCGACCTGGTGTCCCGCTATGCGCGTACCCATGGTCCCTTCACCGCGGCAGCCGTCGCCCACCGCTTCGGTCTCGGAGCCGCTGTCGCCGGCGACGCGCTGCGCAGGCTGGCCGCGGCCGGACGGGTGGTGGAGGGCGAGTTCCGTCCCGGCGGCCAGGGCGCCGAGTGGTGCGACGCCGAGGTGCTGCGCCGTGTGCGCCGGCGCTCACTGGCCGCCCTGCGCCAGGAGGTCGAGCCGGTCGAGCCGCAAGCCTTCGCGCGTTTCCTCCCGGCCTGGCAACACATCGGAGGCAGTCTGCGCGGGGTCGACGGGCTGCTCAGCGTCATCGACCAGCTGGCTGGCTGCGCCGTTCCCGCCTCGGCGCTCGAGCCGCTGGTGCTCGCGTCCCGGATGGTCGACTACGCCCCGGCGATGCTCGACCAGCTGACGACGTCCGGCGAGGTGCTCTGGTCGGGCGCCGGCACCCTGCCGGGTGCCGACGGCTGGCTCAGCCTGCACCTGACCGACAGTGCGGCGCTGACCTTGGCCGACCCGGCCGGTGCCGACGCGGAGCCGCTGTCGGCGCCGGCCGCGCGGGTCGTCGCCGCCCTCGGCAGCGGCGGCGCTTTCTTCTTCCGACAGCTGTCGGACGCGGTCGGCAGCACCGACGACCGGTCGCTGCACGACGCCCTCTGGGAGCTGGTGTGGGCCGGTCGCCTGACCAACGACACGCTGGCGCCCGTGCGTTCGCTCACCGGCGCCGGCGGTGCCCACCGGGCTCGCCGATCCGCGCCGCGGCCGCGGCCGGCGCGCGCGGGGCGGAGCCGGTTGGCGCGGCCCGCGCTGCCCACCAGAACCGGCCCGGCGACCGCCGCCGGACGGTGGTCCCTGCTGCCGGAGCGAGAACCGGACCCCACCCTGCGGGCCCACGCGGCGGCCGAGCTGTTGTTGGACCGGCACGGCATAGTGACCCGTGGCGCCGTGACCAGTGAGCGGGTGCCGGGTGGCTTCGCAGCCGTCTACAAGGTGCTCAGCGGCTTCGAGGAGGCCGGGCGCTGCCGGCGCGGCTACTTCATCGGCTCACTTGGCGCGGCCCAGTTCGGCACCAACGGCGCGGTGGACCGAATGCGTTCGCTGAGTGCGGACTCCTCCGGTGTCGTGCCGGGACCGGCACGCGCGGTGACGCTGGCAGCCACGGACCCGGCGAACCCCTACGGTGCTGCGCTCCCGTGGCCGACCCGGCCGGGTGCCGACGACGCTGCCCGAGGCCACCGTCCGGGCCGAAAGGCGGGGGCGCTCGTCGTGCTGGTCGACGGCGCGCTGGTGCTCTACGTCGAGCGAGGTGGGCGCACGCTGCTTACCTTCGACGACGACATTCCCGCCGGGGGTGCCGACACCGGTGCGGATGCGTCGGGTCGGCTGCAGCCGGCCGTCGACGCCTTGGCGCTCGCCGTGCGGGAGGGTGCGCTGGGCAGGCTCGCGGTGGAGCGCGCCGACGGGGAGCACGTGCTGGGCACGGCGCTGGGCGCAGCCCTGGAACGGGCCGGCTTCCACGCCACTCCGCGTGGGCTCCGGCTGCGAACCTTAGGCCTACGCACCTGAGCCTTATACACCTGAGCCGGGCGCGGCGCGACCCTGCGGGGACCGCTCAGGCGGCGGCGACGACGTCGTCGATGCGCGTCAGCGGGTTGACCCGGGTGATCGTCGCACCGACAGCACGGGCTGCCTCGTGCTCATCGACCACCAGCCGGTCGCTGACCTCTCGAAGCACCGCCGACAGCGGCACCTCGAGGGCACTACAGATGGCGGCCAGCAGCTCGGAGCTGGCTTCCTTCTGGCCGCGCTCCACCTCGGAGATGTAGCCCAGGCTGACCTGCGCGTCAGCAGAGACCTCCCGCAGCGTCCGCCCCTGCCGGATCCGCTGTGAGCGCAGCACCTCCCCGATCCGCTCCCGTAGCACGGTCATGGCTGCACCTCCTGCTGGGTCTAGCTCCCGGTTCGAGATCCCGGGTGGCCTACCGTACCCGCCGCTGCCGACAACGTCTGCTGCAACGCCCCGGTGCAGCGCCTGCTTCCGCATCGCGAGTCCGCCGGCTCGAACGCTCAGCGCAGCTGCTCGCCCAGCAGCCGAAGGACCGCGCGTACGCACGCCTCCCGCACCGCCTGGCGGTCGCCGCCGAGCCGCAGCTCGCGGTGGGCCACCCCCTCGGGGCCGGCCACCGCCACGTGCGTGGTGCCGGCCGGCTGGCCCCCGCTGGGCTCCGGACCGGCCACGCCGGTGGTCGCCAGACCGAAGGTGGCACCCAGGCGCTGCCGGACACTCTCGGCCATCGCCCGTGCGACCGGCTCGGCGACAGCCCCGGTTCGCGCGAGCAATGCTGCGTCGACGTCGAGCAGCGACGTCTTGACGTCGACGGCATAAGCCACGACGCCTCCGCGGAACGTGTCGGAGACCCCACTCACCGAGACCAGCGTCGAGGCGACCAGCCCTCCGGTCAGCGACTCGGCGGTGGCCACGGTGGCCCCTCGCTCGCGCAAGACCTGGACCAGTGCCTCGACGTCGAGCTCCGCTTCTGGGCTCACACCGCATCCGCCCGCTGGTCCGAGCTACGCAACGCGAGCGCCCGGAAGACGTAGTCGATCCCGGTGACCAAAGTGACGACGACCGCGAGAACCATGGTGACGACCGCCACCGGTGTCAGGGAGTCCGGCAGCGGGGCGATGTAGAGGCCGAGGGCCAGGGTCTGCAGCGCGGTCTTGACCTTGCCGCCGTGACTGGCGGCGATCACCCCGTGCCGTAGGACCACGAAGCGCAGCGCGGTGACGCCTACCTCGCGCACCATGACCACGACCGTCACCCACCACGGCAGCTCACCGAGCAGGGACAGGCCAACGAACGCCATCCCCATCAACGCCTTGTCGGCGATCGGGTCCACCAGCTTGCCGAAGTCGGTGACCAGGCCCCGCCGGCGGGCGATGTCGCCGTCGAAGCGGTCGGTCGCCGCGGCCGCGAGGAACACCGCCAGCGCGGCCACCCGCAGGTGCGCGGAGTCACCGTCCTGGGCCAGCAGGAGCCACCCGAACAGTGGCACGAGCACCAACCGCAGAGTGGTCAGGGCGTTGGCCACGTTCCAGTTGCTGGGCTGCCGGCTCGTACGGTCGGCCCGGCTGCTCACGCGGCAGCCGGTGTGGCGCGGGCCACCAGGTCGACGCCCAGACTGTCGACGACAACCGCGCGAACCGTGTCGCCGACCCGCGGGGGCGTAGCCAGCCCGGTCACTGTGGTGCTGCCGTCGACCTCCGGCCCCTGGTGCGCGGCGCGGCCGTGTGCGGTGTCACCGTCCGCCTCCTCGATGAGCACCTCAACCACCTCCCCGTGCCGGGCCTCGGCGCGCTGGGCGGTCAGCTCCTCGGCGAGCGCGGTGATCTGCTCGACCCGGTCCCGGATCTCCTGGTCGGCCAGCTTGCCGTCGAGGTTGAACGCCTGCGTGCCGTCCTCGTCGGAGTAGCCGAAGACACCGACGGCGTCCAGGCCGGCGGCGGACAGGAACTCGGCAAGCACCGCGAGGTCGTGCTCCGACTCACCGGGGAAGCCCACAATGACGTTGCTGCGCACTCCCGCCCGCGGCGACCGCGCACGGATCGTCGCCAGCAGCGCGAGGAACGACTCGGCGTCACCGAAACGACGCATCCGACGCAGCAACGGCCCAGCGGCATGCTGGAACGACAGGTCGAAGTAGGGCGCCACCCCCGCGCTGCTGGTGAGCACGTCGACCAGCCCGGGGCGCAGCTCGGCCGGCTGCAGGTAGGACAGGCGTACCCGGGTGATGCCTTCGACCGCCGCCAGCTCGGGTACCAGCGTCTCGAGCAGCCGCAGGTCGCCCAGGTCCTTGCCGTAGGACGTCGAGTTCTCGCTGACGCAGAACAGCTCGCGCACCCCGTCGGCGGCGAGCCACCGGGCGTCGGCCAGCACGTCGGCCGGCCGCCTGGAGACGAACGAGCCACGAAAGGACGGGATCGCGCAGAAGGCACACCGGCGGTCGCAGCCGGATGCCAGCTTGAGCGGGGCAACCGGACCCGAAGCGAGCCGGCGGCGCGCCGGACGCGGGCCTGAAGCCGGACCGGCCCCGGGCGGCAGGTCTGGCTCGGCCACCCGGTGCCCTGGGATCACGACGTCGGCCGCCGAGCGCTCGAGCGGCGCGATGGGCAGCAGCCGCCGTCGGTCGGCGGGCGGGCGCGGTGCTGGCGGGGCGCCGGCCAGGACGTCGTGCAGCCGGGCCGCGATGTCGGGGTAGTCGTCGAAGCCGAGCACCGCATCGGCCTCCGGCAGCTCCTTGGCGAGCACGGCGCCATAGCGCTCCGCGAGGCACCCCACGGCCACGACCGCCTGCGTGCCGCCGTCTCTCAGGTCGGCCGCAGCCAGCAGCGTGTCGATGGAGTCCTTCTTGGCCTGCTCGACGAAGCCGCAGGTGTTGACCACGACGGTCTGCGCGCCGGCCGGGTCGTCGACGAGCGAGAAGCCGGCTGCATCCAGCCGGGCGGCCAGCTCCTCGGAGTCGACGTCGTTGCGGGCGCACCCGAGCGTGATCAGGGCGACGCTGCCCGCAGGCCTGGTCGAGGATGGGTGCGTCATCGTCGCACCAGTATGACCGACGGCCCTGTTGCGTACGGCGGCCAAAGAGGGGCCGATCAGCCCCGCGGACGCCTGCCGAGCGTCGTGGTCGAGGGGTGCGCCGGCCTGCCCAGCGATTGTGCGTGATGCCCGTTGACAGACACCCGGATCGCCCCCGCAGCGGAGACGGTGACCTCGGCGGCACCGGGCACCCGCACTTGGTGCACCTGCCCGGCGCTCAGGTGCCCACGCCAGACGACGGTGCCGTCTCGCTGCCGGACGACAACTGAGCCGTCTGCGGTTGCCTTGAGCCGCAGGGAGTTGACGACCGGTGTTGACCGGCCCAGTTCGGCGAACCGGCCAGGATCGGCGCTGGGTGGTGCCACCACTTCGTGGGGCGACGCGGAGTTGAGCTGCACCGGAGTCTCGGTGGTCGAGTCGGTCACTGCCTTGGCAACGCCCCAGACGATCACCAGCAGCAGCACCACAGCCAACAGCCCCGACCACCGGGCGCCGCCGCCCACCGAGCGGATAGCGGAGTGGGAGCCGGTCGCCAGCTCCGCCTCGAAGATGCGGCGCGCGTCGACGGGAGCCGACGCGTAGAGCTCGTCGTAGTCGTGCAGCGGCTGCGCCGCGTCGATGCCGAGCACGCGGCACAGGGCGCGCAGGTGGCCGCGCGCATAGAAGTCGCCGCCGCAGGGCGCGAAGTCGTCGACCTCGACCGACTCGATGACGTGCGGCCGGATCCTGGTGCGGTCCGCCAGCGAGTCGACCGACATGCCTAGACGTACGCGGGCTGCGGCCAGCTGTGGCCCGATGACCGGTGTCTTCGCCGGTGCGATCGGGTACGCGGCGACCGGCGCTGCGCCCACCGCGACGGCTGATGGCGGTTGCGCCTCGGCCGGCGCCGGGCGCGGTGCTGCCACGGTCTCGAGGACCAGGCCCACCCGGTGACCGGTGCCGCGGAGCTCCCGCACCTCCGGGAGGAGCTGCGGGTCGGTCTTCAGGGCCGAGGAGCCGGCGGTTGCCGGCGCCTGTCGGCGCACCTGGGCCCGCACCGCTCGGCGGGCCGAGCTCACGACGCTGAGCGGTGCGACCCGGCGAGGTCCGGTCGTCGGCGGCGGCGCGGCGGGCAAGTCCGTGACCGTGGCGTCCGGTGGCTGCGGCCGCGGCGCCGGGGCAGCTTCGGGTGGCGCGGCGGTGGCCGGCGGCGAGGCAGTGCTCGACGACGAGACGGTGACCGGCACCGAGCCGCCACTGAGCTGACGCAACGCGGCGGGGAGGTCGTCGCGCGAAACACTCGCCGAGAACCCGTAGCCGACGGTCCGCGCCGGTCCGTCCACCGGCCGCACGACGAGGGTGCTGTCGGCGAGCAGGTGCCGGCGCGCCGACACCTCGACCGATGCGACCCGGTCCCACGGCAGGCCGGTCCAGCTGCGTCCCGAACGCACGCGCACGCCCTGGAGGTCGGC
>JBBSGC010000034.1:0-16255 GCA_038254525.1 Propionibacteriales bacterium
AGGCCGGTGGGCCGCCGCGGCGCCGAAGGCTCGGCTTTGCGGGCAGACTCGATCGCCTCGGCGACCTCCTGGTGGGCCTGCTTCAGCGTGGCGTCGGTCTCGAGCGCCGGTGCCTCGAGGTCGACGCGCTTGTGTGGACCGCCGCTGTCTTGTGGGACGCCGGGGATGGCGCCCATCACCGAGCCGAGGCCCTTGAGCGCGTCGCCGAGCTCACTCGGCACGATCCAGACCTTGTTGGCGTCACCCTGGGCGATCTTGGGCAGCATCTGGAGGTACTGGTAGGCGAGCAGGCCCTGGTCCGGCGCGCCGTCGTGGATCGACTGGAAGACGGTCTGGATCGCCTGCGCCTCGCCTTGCGCACGAAGGATTTGCGCCTGGCGGTCCGCCTGGGCGCGCAGGATCAGGGCCTCGCGGTCGCCCTCGGCGGACAGGATCGCCGACTGCTTCTCACCCTCCGCGGTGAGGATGGCCGACTGCCGCATGCCCTCGGCGGTCAGGATCGCGGCCCGCTTGTCGCGGTCGGCACGCATCTGCTTCTCCATCGACTCCTTGATCGACGGCGGCGGGTCTATCCCCTTGAGCTCGACCCGGTTGACCCGGATGCCCCACTTGCCGGTGGCCTCGTCGAGGACCCCCCGTAGTGCGGTGTTGATCGAGTCCCGGCTGGTCAGCGCCTGCTCGAGGGTCATCCCGCCGCTGATGTTGCGCAGCGTGGTCATCGTCAGCTGCTCGATCGCCTGGATGTAGTTGGCGATCTCGTACGTCGAGGCGACCGGGTTCGTCACCTGGAAGTAGATGACCGTGTCGATCGACACCACCAGGTTGTCCTCGGTGATGACAGCCTGCGGAGGAAAGGACACGACCTGCTCGCGAAGGTCGATCGTGTAACGCATCTTGTCGACGAACGGAGTCACGACGTTCAGCCCCGCCGACAGAGTCGTGCGGTACTTTCCGAACCGCTCCACGATCCCCGCCCGGGCCTGCGGCACGATCTTGACCGTCTTGGCCAACGTCACTATCACCAGCAGCGCCACGAGGAGCAGCACCACCGACACGGCTACTCCCATGGCGGTTCCTTCTTCCCAGTCGTCAGTCGTTTAGTCAGGCAGCACCACAGCGGTGGCCCCGTCGATCTCGAAGACGCGGACCTTGGTCCCGGTGGGGATCGTCGCATCTGGATCGTATGAGCGAGCCGTCCAAAGCTCACCCTGCAGCTGGACCCGACCCTCGAGGTCGCTCACCGGAGCCACGACGACTCCGGTCTTGCCCACCAGTGCGGCGTGGCCAGTGGTCAGCTCGGGTCCGGAGTGCAACCGACCCACGACTCCTGGCCGCACCAGGCTCAGCAGCGCCAGCGAGACCACCGCCGCAACTGCCACGCTGAGCGCGAGCGATGCCGTCAAGGCGGCGGTGACAGCGCCGGCGAGAGCTCCGCCGGCCAACATCAGGAGCGTCAGGTCGAGGCTCAACAGCTCGGCCACCGCCAGCAGCACAGCGGCTGCCGCCCACCCTGCCCAGGCGTTGTCCTGCAGCCACTCCCACATGCCTCCAGCCTAGCCGCGCGGGGAGGAGCGACTGCGCCGTCGCGCGGAGAAGCGACCGCCGCGCACCTCCAGCTCGAGGGGAATTGCGAAGGCCTGCGAGAGGGTGGTCGCGGTGAGGGTCTGCGCAACCGGTCCGGCCGCGACCACCCGGCCCTCTCGTAGCAGCAGCACGTGGGTGAACCCCGGCGGGATCTCCTCGACATGGTGGCTGACCATCATGGTGGTCGGCGCTGCCGGATCTTCGGCGAGCACCTGCAACGTGCCGATCAGATCCTCTCGGCCGCCGAGGTCGAGCCCGGCCGCCGGTTCGTCGAGCAGCAAGAGCTCGGGGTCAGCCATCAGCGCACGGGCGATCTGCACCCGCTTGCGCTCCCCCTCGCTCAGCGTGCCGAAGGTCCTGGCCCGCAGGTGACCGGCGCCGATCTCGTGGAGCAGGTAGTCGGCCCGATCGTGGTCGACGGCGTCGTACTGCTCGCGCCAGCGGCCGAGGACCGCGTACGACGCGGACACGACCACGTCGGAGACCCGCTCGCGCTGCGGGATCCGGTCGGCAAGCGCGGCGCTGGTGAGGCCGATGCGTGGGCGCAGCTCGAAGACGTCGACGGTGCCCACCACCTCGCCAAGCAGGCCGACGACGCCCTCGGTCGGGTAGATATCGGTGCTGATCACCGACAGCAGCGTCGTCTTTCCGGCGCCGTTGGGCCCGAGCACCACCCAGCGCTCGCCCTCGAGCACCTGAAGGGAGACCTTGTCGAGAAGCGCTCGCCCGGCGCGCACCACTGACACCTCGGCGAGCTCGACGACGGCGTTCATGGTCTCTCCGTACGGACTGGTGCGACCGGGTTGCTTGACGAGGCGGCCGGAGGCGGGACCAAGGTAGTGCACCGCAGAGCGGTCACCGGGGATCCGGCACGGCGGTCGCCTCGACGACGTCCATCGGTTTGCCCGACTACTCAGGTCCCCGGCCGCGCAGACAGGCGCTCCTCGAGGCCGCCGGTAGGCTCCGGCTTGTGCACGCCCTCCCCCGCGCAGCCCGCCTGGTGTGCTTCTACAACGCCTGGCGGGCGGGTTCACTGGCCGCCGACGACTTGCCGGACGTCGTAGTGGCCGGCGACGCAGCGCATGACGTGCTCGGGATCGACGAGGCGCCGACCGGGCTGCTGGCCACCGTCGGCCGGCTGCGCCGGCTCGGCGCCGACGCGGCCAGACTTGCGCTTCCGGTGCCCGGCGACCCGTTGGGGCTCGCCGGGCCACCTGCCCTCAACGAGGCGGCGGTCGAAGCCGGCGAGGCAGCACTGTTCCCCGGCGCCGGCCTGGCCCTGGTGCCGCAAGCGGTCGGCGCCGGTGTCTTCTGGCATGTGCATCCTTGCGTGCGCCACGTCGGCTGCCTCGACGAACGGACCGCCGAACGCCTTCTGCGGGAGACGCTGCTGACGGTGTCCGAGCGGCTCAGCGACCTTGACGTAGCGACCTGGCGGCCAGAAGTCGCTGATGCACTCTCGATGTTGCGCTCGGAGCATGACGTGCCGCTGCCGGCCGGTTACTCCCCGAGGGCTGGCCGGCTGGCAGCGTTGGCGCTGCGCTGCCAGACCATCGTCGCACTGGCGCACGGGTCCAGCCCGGGCGCGGTCGGTGCCGCTGAAGCGGACTCCCGCGCCCAGGCGCTCGCCGAGCTGTCCAGCGCCGCACGCCAGGCGCTGGTCGCCGCCTGCTCGCAGGTCCCTCGGCACGGCGACGTGCCCGCCCGCTAGCCGCGGTGCTGACGATGCCCAGCTCCCAGCCCGGCGCGGATGCGCCGACTCTGCTGATCACGCTGACCGGCCCGGACCGCCCCGGGGTGACGTGGGGTGTGTTCACCGCAGCCGCGCTGGCAGGAGTCCAGGTGCTGGACATCGAACAAGTCGTGCTTGGTGGACACCTCGTGCTGGGCGTACTACTGACCGCACCACGCGACGAGCGCGCCCTGGTCTTCGCCGTGCAGTCAGCGGCGGCGGACCTCGGCCTGCGCGTCGACATCGAGCGCGGAGTCGGCGACAACCGGGATCGACCGCGCGACCGGGTGCACGTGACCGTCCTCGGCGCGCCGCTCCGCCCGGCCGCGATGGCAGCCGTCGCCGGCCGGATCGCCGACCACGGCGCGAACATCGACCGCATTGTTCGGTTGGCGCGCTACCCGGTCACCGCCATCGAGCTCGACGTCTCCGGTGCCGATCCCCAACGGCTGCGCGCCGCGCTGGTTCACGAGGCAGTCGCCCAGGGCGTGGACATCGCCGTGCAGCCGGCCGGCCTCTCTCGCCATGCCCAGCGGCTGGTGGTGATGGACGTGGACTCGACCCTGGTGCAGGGCGAGATCATCGAGATGCTCGCCGAGCACGCCGGTTGCCGCGCCGAGGTCGCGGCTGTGACGGAGGCGGCGATGCGCGGCGAGCTGGACTTCGCAGAGTCGCTGCGCTCTCGCGTCGCGCTGTTGGCAGGCGTTCCGGCCGAGGCGCTTGACACGGTGTACGAGTCACTCACCTACGCCCCCGGTGCACGCACGATGATCCGGACCCTCAAGCGAGTGGGCTACCGGTTCGCGCTGGTCAGCGGCGGGTTCAGCGCTGTCATCGACAGGATCGCAGCTGACCTCGGTGTGCACTACGCCGCCTCGAACACTCTGGAGGTGGTCGACGGCCGGTTGACCGGCGCCCTGCTGGGCGAGGTCGTCGACCGGGCCGGCAAGGCAGCCGCGCTGCGCCGGTTTGCGGCCGAGGCAGGCATCGCGCTCGCCGACACGGTCGCGATCGGCGACGGTGCCAACGACCTTGACATGCTGGCTGCGGCCGGGCTCGGCATAGCGTTCAACGCCAAGCCGGTCGTGCGTGCGGCCGCGGACACGTCGGTGAACGTGCCGTACCTCGACACGATCATCTACCTGCTGGGCATCACCCGTGAGGAGGTCGAAGCCGCCGCCCATCCGTGAGTTCCCGGCCGCCCATCCGTGAGTTCCCGGCCGCCCATCCGTGAGTTCCCGGCTGCCCATCCGTGAGTTGTCGATCGCCCATCCGTGGGCTGTGGAGGTCAGGTGTCCGAGGCACACCGCACGGTCGTACTGGTCCGGCATGCGCAGGCGGAGCGGCAGGCCGCGAGCGACGCCGCCCGGCGGCTGACCGCCAAGGGGTTGCGCGACGCCGCCGAGGCCGGTCGTTGGCTGGCGGACACGCTGGGTGAACGCCCGCTGTTGACACTGCTCTCGACCGCAGTACGCGCCCGCATCACGTGGGACCAGATGGCTCTCCGGGCCGACGTACGGGCGCGAGACGGGCTCTACACGGCCGGCACCGAGGAGGTACTCGAGACGTTGTCGATGCTGGAGAGCGGTGTCGAGACCGCGGTGGTCGTCGGCCACAACCCGGCAATGGCGAACCTGGTGCGCCTGTTGCCGATCGCTGACCTCGCGACACCCTCGACGTTCGGGAACGGCGGTTTCCCCACCGGTGCGATAGCGGTCCTCGTGTTCGACGGCGAGTGGCGCGACCTGCGGCCAGCCCGGTGCCGGCTGGTGGCGGCCCACACGCCCTAATGGGGCCAGGCCCCAGCGCCTGGACAAGGGATATCTCGGGCGCGCCCGGCCGCGCGACCGACGAATGTCGCATCCGCCGTGCATTCGACGTCGCGGCACGGTAGACAGGGACCGTCAGAGGTTTCGACGAACGGAGAAGTCCATGGGGCTCGACGACAAGATCGACAACAAGATGGAAGAGGCAGGCGGTAAAGCCAAGGAGACTGCCGGCAAAGCCACCGACGACCAAGAGCTGGAGTCCGAGGGCAAGAGCGACCAGGCCAAGAGCGACGTCAAGCAGGCCGGTGAGAAGATCAAGGACGCGTTCAAGCACTGACCGGCTGCTCCTCAGCACTTCGCAAGCCGGGCGTCGGCCTCACACCGCAGTGGGGTTGCGTCCGGCTCGTGCGTGGCACGCGCTGCGCGCTGTGACGGCCCCTCTGCGCGTTGTCTTAGGCGCCCATCGCGTGGTAGCCACCGTCCACGTGCACGATCTCGCCGGTCGTGGCTGGGAAGAAGTCACTGAGCAGAGCCGCCACGGCGCGGGCGGTCGCTGTGTTGTCCTTGACGTCCCACCCCAGCGGGGACCGGTCGCTCCACATCGCGTCCAGCTCCTCGAAACCGGGGATCGCCTTCGCGGCCAGTGTCCGTAGCGGACCGGCGGAGACCAGGTTGACCCGCACCCCCCGTGGCCCCAGATCCCGTGCCAGGTAGCGGGCACACGACTCGAGACCCGCCTTGGCCACTCCCATCCAGTCGTACGCCGGCCACGCGACGGTGGCGTCGAAAGTCAGCCCGACAATGCTCGATCCGGTCGGCATCAGCGGGAGCGACGCGGTCGCCAGGGACTTGAGGGAGTACGCGGACACCTGAAGCGCCTGGGCGACGTCGCCCCAGGGCGCGGTGAGAAACTTGCCGCCGAGCATGGTCTCCGGGTTGCCGTACGCGATCGAGTGCACGACGCCGTCGAGACCGTCGAGGTGCTCACCGATCCGGTCGGGCAGGGCGGCCAGGTGTTCCTCGTCGGTCACGTCGAGCTCGATCACCGGCGCGGTTCCGGGAAGTCGGGAGGCGATCCGGCGGGTGATGGACAGCGCCCGGCCGAAGTTGGAGATCACGACGGCGGCCCCCTGCTCCTGCGCGACGCGTGCCACGGTGAAGCCGATCGAGGTGTCGAGCGTGACACCGGCCACCAGGATGCGCTTGCCATCGAGGATGCCCATCGAAGTCCCTTCGTCGTGCCTGCGCTCCGTTGGCGCTGGCTCAGTGGCCCATTCCCAGTCCACCGTCGACCGGCAGCACGGCTCCGGTGATGTAGCCCGCCTCCGCTGAGGCAAGAAAGCGTACGACTGCCGCTACCTCTTCCACGCTTCCATAACGCTGCAGCGGGATCTGTGCCTGGTAGTCGGCTCTCTTGTCCTCGCTGAGAGCGGCGGTCATCTCGGTCTCGATGAAACCAGGGGCGACGACGTTGGTGGTGATCCCTCGGCTGCCGAGCTCCCGCGCCATCGAGCGGGCCATCCCCACCAGACCGGCCTTGCTGGCTGCGTAGTTGACCTGGCCGGCGCTGCCGAGCAGGCCCACCACCGAGGAGACGAAGATGATCCGGCCGCGACGCAGCCGCAGCATGCCCTTGGCGGCGCGTCGGGCAACCCGGAAGGCGCCGGAGAGGTTCGTGTCGATGACATCGGCCCACTCTGCGTCGCTCATGCGCAGCAGCAAGGTGTCCTTGGTGATGCCGGCGTTGGCGACCAGCACCTCGACCGGCCCCTGGTGGTCGGTCACCTCGTCGAACGCGCGCTCCACGTCGGCTGAGCGGGTGACGTCGCACCGGGTGCCGAACAAGCCGTCCGGTGGCTCCCCCGAGCGGTGTGTGATTGCCACGTGGTCGCCGGCGACGGCGAACGCTCGCGCGACCGCGAGCCCGATGCCCCGGTTTCCGCCGGTGACGAGCACCGACCTCCCCGCCGAGTCCGACATCGGCGACCTCCACTTCCTGACGGTCGGTGCGCCGGCCGGTTCTGTGCGCCGGCGGCTGGCGGCGACGCTATCGGCTCCCGGCCGGGACGCCGAAGCGGCCCGCTTTCCTGGTGCCGGACCGGGCCACCAGTGAGGTCGCCGCGTCGACGCCCTCGGCGTACGGTGGAGCCATGGATCGACGCGAGCCGCAGGCGGTGCGCATCACCGACGCGCGCACCTCGCACAGTGACGATGTGCGACACCGGCAGCTGCGCTATCTCTATTCGATGCTGCTGCGGACTGCGTGTTTCGTCGGTGCGGTCGTCACCGGTTCCTGGGTTCGCTGGACCTTGGTCGCGGCCGCGATCTTCCTGCCGTACATCGCCGTGGTGCTGGCCAACGCCGCCAACCGCAGGACTCCCGAGCAGGCGGCGGGCTTCAACCCGACTCGCGGTGCGCTCGGCCCGGGTGACGATGGCTGAGCAGGCCACGCCGGCGTCCGCCCAGCTCGGCACCGAGCGTGGTCTCGAGGCAGAGACACCGATCTGCTCCGCCAAGGGTTGCCGGGTGCCAGCGGTTGTCGAGCTGCTATGGCGCAACCCGCGCCTGCATACCAGAGAGCGGCGCAAGAGCTGGCCGGCCTGCGCTGCGCACGAGCAGTTCCTCGCGCAGTTCTTGGCTGTTCGCGGGTTCCTCCGCGAGACCGAACCGCTGAGTTGAGGAGCCGCCGTCAGCCGCCGATGGCCGACATCGGCCGGAGCGGTTGGGCGAACCCCGCGTCGTCGATGCCATGACCCGCTCGCTTGCCCCACATCGCCTGTCTCCAGCGAGCCTCGATGTCGTCGTCGCTCGCGACCGGGTCACGTAGTAGGGCGCGGAGGTCCGACTCCTCTCGGGCGAACAAGCAGTTGCGGACCTGTCCGTCGGCGGTGAGGCGCACCCGGTCACAGTCGCCGCAGAACGGTCGGGTCACGGACCCGATCACCCCGACAGTGGCTGGCCCGCCGTCGACATGGAACTCCTCCGCCGGGGCAGAGCCGCGGGGACGCGACGCCTCGGAGAGCGTGAAGTGCGCCGAAAGCATGTCGACTATCTCGTCGGCGGTCAGCATGGCCTCGCGGTGCCAGTCGTGCTGGGCGTCCAGGGGCATCTGCTCGATGAACCGCAAGGAGTAGCCACGGTCGAGGCACCAGCGCAGCAGCTCAGCGGCCTGGTCGTCGTTGATCCCACGCAGCAGGACCGCGTTAACTTTGACCGGCGCGAGTCCCGCGGTCGCGGCCGCGGCCAGGCCGGCCACCACATCATGCAGCCTGTCCCGCCGGGTGATCTGGGCGAACGTCTCCGGTCGAATGGTGTCAAGACTGACGTTGACCCGGTTGAGCCCCGCCTCAGCGAGGGCTGCCGCCGAGCGGGTAAGCCCCAGACCGTTGGACGTCATCGCGATGGTCGGCCGCGGGTCCAGGGCGGCGATCCTGCCGACGATGCCTACCAGACCGCGCCGCAGCAGCGGCTCTCCCCCGGTGAGCCGAACCTGCCGGACGCCGAGCCGCTCGACCCCGATCCGGACCAGTCTGACCACTTCGTCGTCGGTCAGTGTCTGCGGAGTCGGCAGCCAGTCCAGCCCCTCGGCGGGCATGCAGTACTGACAGCGCAGGTTGCACCGGTCGGTCAGGGACACCCGTAGGTCGGTCGCGACCCGGCCGAATGAGTCGAGCAGCGGCAACCCCGGCCGGGCGGTAAGGATTGGGGACGACGGTGACATGGCCCCAGTCTAGGTGCCGGCTGGCCGGTGCCGCAGCGGTCGGACAGGTGGCGAGTTGGACGCCCGATGGCCGCAGAGGCCGTCTGGAGAGCGGTGATGTGCTCTCGGCTACCTTCGCTATGTGTACCGGTTCCTGTTGAGCCGCCGCTGGCTGGGGTTCGCCGTGTTCGTCGTACTGCTGGCTGCGGTGTGCATCCGGCTGGGTATCTGGCAGTTCCACCGGCTGGAGGAGCGTCGGGCCGACAACCGGCACGTCGAGACCAACCTCGCCGCCACGCCTGCCCCGCTGGCGACCGTGGACTCGGCGGGCAGTCCGGTGAGCGTGGCGACCGAGTGGCGGACCGTGACCGTCAGCGGCACCTACGACGGCGCGCATCAGCTGGCCCTGCGCAACCAGACGCGGGACAACGTGGGCCCGGGAGCAGAGGTGCTCACCCCGCTGCGGACCTCGGACGGCATCGGCATCCTGGTCGACCGCGGTTGGCTCAGCACCGCGGCAGACCCGTCGGCGATCCCCGCTCTTCCGGCACCGCCGTCCGGCCAGGTGCAGGTGACCGGTTGGCTGCGGGCCGACAACGGCGCGGGAGACAGTGCGACCCTGCCCAGCGACGGTGGCGTCCGGGCGATTTCCAGCAGTGCGGTTGCGAGCATCCTCGACTATCCCCTGCTTCCAGGCTACGTGGCGCTCACCGGGCAGGATCCGCCCGTCGACGCCGCCCTGTCCGGACCGCTGCAGCCCGACCTCGGCGAGGGTCCGCACTTCTTTTACGGGCTGCAGTGGGAGTTCTTCGCGCTGCTCGCGCTGGGCGGGTACGTGTGGTTCGCGTGGTCCGAGGCGCACCCCGAGCGGACCAAGGGCTCGGCGGGTCACAGGGCCCGGGTCATGCCTCCGTCGACCGGCACCAGAGCGCCGGTCACGAACGACGCCGCTGGCGAAAGCAGGAAGGCCGCTACCCGAGCGAACTCCTCGGGGCGACCGTAGCGACCCAGTGGGATCGTTCCCTCAGCCTGCCGCCGGGCGGCCGCTGGGTCCTCGGCCAACGCGTCCAGCCCCTGCACCCGCTCGGTCTCCACCCGTCCGGGCAGCAGGCTGTTGACCCGGATGCCCAGTGGGCCTAGCTCGTCAGCAAGCGTCTTCGCGACCATGGCCAGACCCGGTCGCAGGCCGTTGGAGATTGCCAGGCCGGGGATCGGCGTCCGAACCGAGGTGCTCAGCACGTAGGTGAGGCAGCTCCCGTCGCCGAGCACCGAACCGAGCTCGCGGCCCAGCCGTACGGCACCGAGGAAGACCGACTCGAACGCCTGGCGCCACTGCTCGTCGGAGACGCCCAGCACCGGACCGGGCGCCGGGCCGCCGACGCTGACCAGCGCGCCGTCGAGGCGGTGCCACCGGCTACGGGCTGCTTGGACGAGCCGGGCCGGGGTGTCCGGATCGGCGTTGTCCGCGGCGACCGCTGTCGCCTGCTCCGCGCCGAGGTCGCGCACAAGCTCGGCCAGCGGCTCCGGAGACCGCGACGAGACGACCACCCGCGCACCTTCGGCCACCAGAACGCGTGCGGTGGCGGCACCGAGCCCGCGAGCGCCACCGGTGACCAGGTAGACGCGGCCCCGCAGGCCCAGATCCATGCAGGCTCCCCTCGCTCGGTCGGACTGCTCAGATGCGGACGGGCGACGGCTCCGCCGCGAGCGGCTCCACGGCTGGCCGCGTCGAGTCGGCGAACTGGGTGCGGTAGAGATCGGCATAGAGTCCGCCGCGCAGCAGCAGCTCCTCATGGGTGCCGGACTGCACGATCCGCCCTTCGTCGACGACGAGGATGGCATCGGCGTTGCGCACGGTCGAGAGCCGGTGGGCGATGACCAGCGACGTCCGCCCGGCCAGTGCGCTGTCGAGCGCGCGCTGGACAGCCGCCTCGGACTCTGAGTCCAGGTGCGCGGTTGCCTCATCGAGCACCACGATGCGCGGGGCCTTGAGCAGCAGCCTGGCGATCGCCAGCCGCTGCCGCTCGCCGCCGGAGAGCCGGTACCCCCGGTCGCCGACCACCGTGTCCAACCCGTGAGGCAGGGAGTCGACCAGCGGCAGGATCTGCGCGGCTGCCAGCGCGATCCGAAGCTGCTCGTCGGTGGCGCCGGGGCGGGCATAGCGCAGGTTGGCTGCGATCGTGTCGTGGAACATGTGCGCGTCCTGGGTGACGTAGCCGACCAGGTCGCGAAGCGACTGCTGGGTCGCCGTACGGATGTCGCGGTCGCCGACGGCGATCGACCCGCCCGTGACGTCATAGAGGCGCGTGACCAGGTTGGTGATCGTCGTCTTGCCGGCACCGGAGTGACCGACGAGGGCCACCATCTGCCCCGGCTCCACGGTGAAGCTCACGCCGCGCAGGACCGGCTCACCGGCACTCACGTCGACCCGGGCGACAGTCTCCAGACTGGCCAGCGAAACCTCGTCAGCGCCGGGATAGGCGAAGCGCACGTCGTCGAAGTAGACCCGAGCCGGCGCGTCGGCGGGCAGCGGCTCGGCCCCCGGCGCGTCCTGCACCGAGGAGGGCAGGTCGAGCACCTCGAAGACCCGCTCGAAGCTCACCATGGCGGTCATCACGTCGACGTGCACGTTGGACAGCCCGGTGAGCGGGCCGTACAGGCGGCCGATCAGCGCCGCCAGGGCGAGCAGCGTCCCGATCGAGAGTGTGTCGGCGACCACCATCAGCCCGCCGATGCCATAGACCAGAGCTGTTCCCAGCGAGGCGATGACCGTGAGCGCGGTGAAGAAGACCCGGCTCGACATGGCGACCTGCACGCCGAGGTCGCGCACCTGCGCGGCGCCGGTGGCAAACCGCTCGTCCTCGGCTTCAACCCGGCCGAACAGCTTGACGAGCATGGCGCCGCCGACGTGGAACCGCTCGGTCATCGAGGCACCGAGCTCCGCGTTGATCTGCATCTGCTGACGGGCCAGTCCCGCGAGCCGGTTGCCGGCCCACCGGGCAGGGATCAGGAACAGCGGCAGCAGGAGCAGCGACACCACGGTGATCTGCCACGACAGCACCAGCATCGTCGCAACCACCAGGATCAGGCTGACGACGTTGGACACCACACCCGACAGCGTCGAGGTGAACGCGCGCTGCGCGCCGACCACATCGGTGTTGAGGCGGGAGACCAGGGCACCGGTCTGTGTACGGGTGAAGAACGCCAGCGGCAACCGCTGCACGTGGCCGTAGACCTTAAGCCGCAGGTCGTAGATCAGTCCCTCACCGATCCTGGCCGAGCACCACCGCATGGCCAGCGTGTTCGCCGCCTCGAACACCGCGATCACCGCCACGACGAGCGCCAGGCCGATCACCACCGCGCGGTCGTGGGGCAGCACCCCGTCGTCGACGATCCGCTTGAACAACAGCGGCGTGGCGACCACGAGCGCGGCGTCGACCACGATCATCACCAGGAACAGCGAGATCAACCGCAGGTAGGGACGCCCGAACGCCACCACGCGGCCCACCGTGCCGGGGGTCAGCTTCTTGCTGACCACCGACCGGTCGGCGGTGTAGGACATCAACGCATGTCCTCTAGCGGCGGCAGGAGTCATCGCCGGCTGCAACGCCGCCGGGGCCGGGGTTTCTTCCCTCACCAGGATCCGCCCCGATCGGCCACCCGGGGCTCAGGCGATCTGGACCGTGCGGGTGCCGTCGTGGCCGGGCAGCAGCTCCTCGACCAGCGCGGTCGTTGCGGGCTCCGCTCCCCGCGGTGAGCCATGACGGTCGAGCGCTGCGTACATCTCCTCGACCACTGCGGTCAGCCCGCCGGGGTCGTCGGCCCGGACTCGGCGCAGCTCCTCGCGCCACAGCTGTTCACAGCCGGGCAGCATGTCGAGCCCGGTGCGTAGCGCCTCGTGTGCGAGACCCTCATTGCCGACCTCGACGGCGAGGGCAGCCAGCCGCAGCGCGGTGCTCGCGACCAGTACCGCCATGTCGCGCTCGACCGAGGAGCGGGCGAGCCAGGTGTACCGACCCGCGGGCAGGTCCTCGAACGCTGGCCCCTCGACGCATGACAGGGCGGCGGCGAGGTCGGGCACGGCATCCTCGGCCAGCGAGGCGCGTTCGACGAGCGAGGTGAACACATGCCAGTCGACCCGGACCTCGCGCAGGTCGAGCCGCCACCGGCCCTGCGCGTCGCGGCCCAGCCGGGGCCGTCCGGTCGCACCGGTCCCCAGCCATCGCCGGGCATGACCGGTCGCTGCGGCGAACACCTCGTCGGTCACCCCGCGTGGCCAGACCGCGGCGGCCAGCACGCTGGGGTGCACCCCGGCCGGGTTGAGCGCGACGTACGCCACTATCTCGCTGGCCAGCTGGCGCCGTTGCTCTTCGATCGGTCCTGGTGCCTCGATGCGAAGCGGGCCGAGGAGGCGTACAGACACCGGCGCCGGCGCACCTGGCTCCAGCATCGCCGGGTCGAAGCCGGGGACACTGCTCAGGAAGACGTCGTTGCCGGCCGCTGCTCGCTGGCTGTCCGCGGCCAGCATCAGCGTGACGACCCGCCGCACGCTGTCAGGTCGCAGCCGAGCTGCCGCGACGTCGATGCCCAGCAGCGGACTGGTGAGCCGGCCCGAGTCGTCAGCCTCGAGGGGCCACGCCGCGGCGGCGACGTCGCCGACAACCACCGCGGCGACCGCACGGCGAGGGTCCTTGACGAGCTCGGCGAGACACTGCGCCTGCACAGCGGTCGGCGGGCTCGCCAGCACCACCACCCGTAGGCCCCACAGCCGCGGGTCCGGACGACGCTGGCGCCCCTGTCGCACTGAAGCCAGCCCGTCCTCGAGACAGATTGCCTGCTGAGCGGCGCTGTCCGCGGTCAGCGTGGCGAGCAGCGCGTCGAGGTCCTCACACACCTGAACGCGCTCGGGTGCCACCTCGGCCAGGTCGGCGACGAAACCGATCAGGCTCACGGTGGTGGTAGCGGACCAGCGGTGCGTCACCAGCTCGGCCGCCAGCGATGCGGCGACATCGGCGGCAACCTGCGCGGAACCGGTGACGGCAACGAGGCCCGGCGCGCGCTCCAGGTCCACCAACACCATTCGGCCCTGCGCGTCGCTGCCCAAACTGACCAGGCCCGGACACGGCGCGAGGGCACCGGCCGGGAGCTCGAGCCCTGCGGCGCTCACCCGGGTGATCGTCCAGGTGTGACCGTCGGGGCTGGCCTGCCACCCAGGCGGGGGGGCGACGCCGGCGCCCCCGGCGAAGGCCAGCGACAGACACTGGGGGTCGAGGTGTACGGCACGGATCGGCGGCAGTGCCGATCCACGGGGAGCGAGCGCGGCAGCGCCGTGCCGGAGCGCAGTGTCGACTACCGCCGCGCCGGCGAGGTCGGCTGCCAGCCGCAGGCCGACTTCGTCGTCGGGCTTGAGTCCACCGCCACCGCGGGGGCCACCGTTCCAGCCTCGACGCCGCTTGAGTCCGAACAGCAGCCCGGCGGCGACCAGTCCGCCGCCGACGCCAAGCTGTGCAGCGAGATCGCCGGCGGTGCCCAGGGTCGACTCCGGGCCAAGCGCTGCGACCTGCGTGCTGCCCTGCCGCGGCGCGCCGTCGCCAGAGGCGCCCGAATGTCCGCCAAGCCCAGCACTGCCGCCGATCGCGGGGCTGCCTCCCGGGTCGCGCGACCGGCCGCCCGGCAGGTCCACGGTTATGACGCCAGGACCCTTGGCGTCGTCGGGCAGGTGCAGGACCCAACCCGGGTAGATCAGGTCCGGATCCTGCAGCGCTGAGCCGTCGGGTTGCTCGACCCCCTTATTGAGCGCGTAGATCTCCTTCCAGCGCAGGCCGTCGCCGAGATAGCGCTCTGAGATGTCCCAAAGGCTGTCGTAGTGCCGGCCGTGGTGGGGTTGCACGAGGTAGTGCAGCCCCAGGACCGGCTGCCGCTGTACACCCGGGCCAGCGACGCTGGCGCGCGCGACGTGGCGCACTTCCTGACGTACGGAGGAGTGCTTAGACCGCGCAGAGCCGCCGGCGTGCGCCGAGTGGCCGACCGACGCCTGGTCGGTCGAAGGGTCGACGGTCGAGGCGGCGACCACCGGAGCGGACGCGATGGCTGAGGCGGTTGGGATGGCGATGCTCGCCGAGCCGACGAGCAGCAGCACCGAAGCGACGAGGCGACGCGCGAGCGACTGCGTCCCGACCCCGCCGCCGGGTACGTGCCGGGAGCCGGCTGACCGCGCGGAGACAACCTCGACCGCTAGGCAGACCACGAAGTGCAGCCAGGCCAGCCACAGGATCGCGCCGAGCACCGACATGACCTGCTCGGCACCCAGTTGAGCAGTGAGCGAGTCCAGGCTCGGCGGGGCGGACGGCCACGGTGCTCCGCCAACCTGCCACAGCGCCCAGGGCACGCCGACCACGAGCACTGCGATGACGGCCAGGGCTGCGAGACCGCGGATCCGTTCAGCCGCGCCGGTCACATCGCTCCCCCTGTCCTCGATGGCGAGTTCCTCGCCATTGTGCCCCCCAGCCGGGTCACCGCGGCGGCCGAAGCCGGACAAGTTCGCGCAGTCGGCCAACCTGCGCCCGGCGCTCGGCCCGCCGCTGCTCCTCGCCGTTCGAGGCAGCAGCCTGCTGGAGCAACGCCTTAGTCGCCCGGACGGCTCCCACGGGCGCCGACGTGAGGGCGGCCACCAGGTCGGCCGTAGCGGCCTGGAGCTCCGCGGCGGGCACCACGGCGGTGGCCAGGCCAAGTTCGGCCGCCTCGACGGCATTCACCCACCGCGCCGTCACGCAGATCTCGAGCGCCCGGGCATAGCCGACAATCTCCACCAGCGGTTGCGTCCCGGTGAGGTCGGGGACCAGCCCGAGCACTGGCTCCCGCATACAAAGCTGCGCGTCGGACGCCAGGATCCTCAGGTCGCAGGCGAGCGCCAGCTGAAACCCCGCACCCACTGCGTGCCCCTGGACGGCGGCCACGCTGATGAAGCGGGGATCCCGCCACCAGGTGAACCCCTGTTGGTAGCGCTCGATGACCGCCTCCGCGGCGTCGTCGGGCAGAGCCGCGATCTCGGCGAAGCCCGGTTCGCCTTGGAGGCCGTCCGGACTCAGCAGCGCCTTGTCGAGTCCCGCGGAGAAGGAGGCGCCGGCGGCGTCGAGCACCACCACCCGTACCTCGGGCTGGACGGCGGCGCCGATCCGGGCCAACGCCCGCCACATCGCCGGCGTCTGCGCATTGCGTACCTCTGGACGCCGGAGCGTGACGGTGAGCAGCTCGCCCTGGTCGTCGAGCGCCAGGCCGGCTTCCCTCAGCTCCTCGGTGTCGGGGTACACCACGGACCAGCAGCCTAGAGGCCCAACTGGGGGAAGCCAGCACCATCCACCCACTGGCGAGGGGGTCCCCACACCACACCTATTAGCACTGGGGACCCCTGTGCTCAGTCAGGCCAGCGCCACCAGGTCGGCGTAGTCGGGACTCCACAAGTCCTCGGTG
>JBBSGC010000035.1:0-16067 GCA_038254525.1 Propionibacteriales bacterium
GCAGAACTTCCTGCGCGCCATGATGGGGCAGCTGCTGAGTCGCGGGACCCTGACCAGCCCGACCAAGCTGACCTCGACGCTCGGTGCGATCACCAAGAACCTCACGGTCTCCGAAGACTGGTCGACCAGCGACATCCGCAACCTGGCGTTCTCGCTGCGCAGCATGAGCACCGACGACGTCACCTTCCTCACCGCGCCGATGAAGAAGTACGCCACCACCGACAGCGGTGCGAGCGTGGTCATCCTGGCTCGCAAGCAGAGCCACGCCCTGTGGCAGGCGATCTCAGACGACGACATCGCCGGTTACCTGGCCAAGTACGGCGACAAGACCCTGCTGGGAAGCCCAAGCAGCGTGCGTTGAACCTGCGACCCCTTGCGGGTGGCGCACCGTCAGAGCGTGACGGTCACCTCGGCGACGTTGCCCAGGGCCGCCTCGACGGTCCGCTCGGCCGGCCGCGACCGCGGGGCCAGGGTGCGCAGCGTCCACGTGCCGGGGACCGCGAAGAACCGGAACTGGCCGGTGGCCGACGTGGGCACCTCGGCGGTGAACTCGCCGGTGCGGTCCAGCAGCCGCACGTACGCCCCGCTCACCGGAGCGTCGTCGCGGGTGACGACACCCTGGATCACCGCTGCGGTGCCGAGGTCAACGCCGTCGAGCGACACCCCGCCGGCCGTGGCGCCGCACCCGGTCACGCCGTCCCCGGTTCGTCGCCGAGCGCAACCGGGACACCGACCAACGAGCCGTACTCGGTCCAGGAGCCGTCGTAGTTCTTGACGTCGGGCTGCTCGAGCAGCTCGTGCAACACGAACCAGGTGTGGGCGCTGCGCTCACCGATCCGGCAGTAGGCGATGGTGTCGCGGTCGAGGTCGACGCCCGCATCGGCGTAGATCTTCTGTAGCTCTTCGACCGAGCGGAAGGTGCCGTCGTCGTTGGCCGCCTTGCTCCACGGCACGTTGGCAGCAGTGGGGATGTGGCCGCCGCGCTGGGCGGCTTCCTGTGGCAGGTGCGCCGGAGCCAGCAGTCGACCGGCGTACTCGTCGGGACTGCGCACGTCGACGAGGTTCTTGCGCCCGATCGCTTCGACCACCTCGTCACGAAACGCGCGGATGCTGACGTCCGGCTCCTGCGCGGTGTAGGTGGTGGCCGCCCGGGCCGGGAGCTCATCGACGACCTCGCGGCTCTCGAGCTCCCACTTCTTGCGACCGCCGTCGAGCAGTCGCACATCACGGTGGCCATAGATCTTGAAGTACCAGTACGCGTAGGCCGCGAACCAGTTGTTGTTGCCGCCGTACAGCACGACCGTCGAGTCGTTGTCGATGCCGCAGTTGGACAGCAGCGTCTCGAACTGGGCACGGTTGACGAAGTCCCGACGGACCGGGTCCTGGAGGTCGGTCTTCCAGTTGAGCTTGATGGCGCCCCGCAGGTGGCCCTTGTCGTAGGCGGTGGTGTCCTCGTCGACCTCGACCAGGACGACGGTCGAGTCCTCGAGATGCTCTTGGACCCAGGCGGCGTCTACCAGGGCTGCGTCGCGGCTCATGGTGTCTCCTTCTTGACAGTGAACGGTTTGGAGTGACCTCGAAAGTGGGCCGAACCGCGGCACAGGCGTTCGCCCCGCAGCCAGCGGCTGGTGATGGAAGGTGAGCAAGACGCGGCACGCCGCGTGACAGGGCTCGGTCAGTGCATCGGACACAGCGCCGACCGGACGCGGCAGTTGTCCACTGCGCGGCGACGGGTCAGCACGATGCGAGGAGCCACGGGGTCCACGATAGCCAGCCCGGTCAAGGCCCGCGGCCGCGACCTCGGATCTCGAGCCGCTCCGCTCACCCGCCGGCGAACGGCGGCAGCAGCTCGACGACCTGACCGGCGCACACCTGCACGCTCACGGGGTCGGCCTTGGTCACGGGCCGCTCGCCGACCAGCACCGAGCAAACGCCGAGAACCTGCGCGAAGCGCGGCGAGTCCTCGTGCAGGGCCCGGACCGCGGCGAGCACCTCGGCCAGCGATCCCGGCGGCACCTCGTCGCTGGACCGGCCGGCCGCGGCCCGGACTGCCGCCCAGTAGCGCACGACCACGGCCCCCGCACTGCGCTGCGCGGGCTCACTCATGCCCGCTATCCTCGCTCATGCGATGAGGCCCTGGCGATCTGCCCTGGGCCTCTTTGCGCTTCCGGGCACCGCTCGCCCGCGCAACCCGTGCAGCCCGCGCAGCCCGCGCAAAGGAAGGAGCTCCGTCGTGGCCGCGTTGCTGCTGCTCACCGACTCCGCGCAGTCCTCGGTCGGCATGCTCCCGGCGCTGGCGCTGCTGCCGCACAGCGTGCGCGTGCTACCGGCCGAGCCGAGTGCACTGATCGACGCCCCCGACTGCGATGCGCTGGTCGTCGACGGGCGCACCGAGCTGGCCAGGACCCGCTCGTTGACCCGCATGATCCGCACGACCGGTGTCGACGTGCCCGTCCTGCTCGTGCTGACCGAGGGCGGCCTCGCCGTCGTCACCGCCGACTGGGGAGTCGACGACGTGGTGCTGACCACGGTGGGCCCGGCCGAGCTCGACGCCCGGCTGCGGCTGTCGATGGGCCGCCTGGCCACGACCGACGCCGACCCCGAAGCGCACCTGATCCGCTCAGGAAGTGTCGTGATCGACGAGACGGCCTACACGGCCAAGCTCGCCGGGCGGTCGCTGGACCTGACGTTCAAGGAGTTCGAGCTGCTCAAGTTCCTGACCCAGCACCCCGGCCGGGTGTTCACCCGGCAGCTCCTGCTGCATGAGGTGTGGGGCTATGACTACTTCGGCGGAACCCGCACCGTCGACGTCCACGTGCGCCGGTTGCGGGCAAAGCTCGGCCCCGAGCACGAGACGCTCATCGGCACCGTTCGCAACGTCGGCTACCGGTTCGTCGTGCCCACCGAGGCTCCCGGAGCGCCCGATCCTGAAGGTCGGACATCTAGGTTGACCCGGTGAACAAGACATCCGCCGCAGCCGACCGGGTCGAGGTGCGCCATGCACTTGCCGAGGAGCCGGTCCGCGAGATCTCGGCCCTGGCCGGCCGGGCGAACCGTCACGACCAGGTGCAGCCGCTCAACGAGCAGACCCAGCTGCTGTTGACCGCTGACCAGGCATCCGAAGGTTCGGGCGTGCGCCACGTGCTGATGCACGACGGGGACGCCCTGGCCGGCTACGGGATCGTGGTGCCGCTCGGCGACGGCTCCGCGTCGGCGGAGGCGGTCGTCGACCCAGCGGCGCGGGGGGCGGGACGGGGACGCGCCCTGGTCACCCGGTTGCGCGAGCTGGCCGCTGGTTCCCTGCAGATCTGGGCCCACGGTGATCTGCCGGCCGCGGCCGCCGTCGCGGCGGCGGTGGGCTTCAAGCGGGTACGCGAGCTGCGCCAGCTGCGGCTCGACCTGGCCACCGAGCTGCCCGCCGCGCGGGTGCCGCCCGGCGTCGCCGTCCGCGCGTTCCGTCCGGGTTCCGACGACAGCGCGTGGGTGGCGCTCAATGCGCGCGCCTTCGCCGGCCACCCGGAGCAGGGTCGGTTGACCATCCGAGACCTGCGGCGCCGGCAGGGGCAACTCTGGTGGGACCCGGCGGGGTTCTTCGTCGCCGAACGCGACGGCGAGCTGGTCGGCTTCCACTGGACCAAGGTGCACGCCGACGTCGACGGGGAGTCGGTCGGTGAGGTCTACGTCATCGGCGTGGATCCCGGCGCGCAAGGCGGCGGCCTGGGTCGCGCGCTCACCCTCACCGGCCTGCGACACCTCCAGGAGCAGGGGCTGCCAGCCGTCCTGCTCTACGTGGAGTCCGACAACGCAGCCGCCATCGCGCTCTACGAGCGGCTGGGCTTCGCCACTGTCGCCCGCGACGTCATGTACCGCGGTTGAGACCGTCGCGGAGCGCAGTGGCTGCGCGCGTCATGGCAGCCTTTCCGGACTGCCCGACGCCGACCATGCTGGCGAAGGAGTGGGTCAGCGACTCCTCGCACACGTACTCGACGTCGACGCCGGCCGCACGTAGCGCCTCGGCCTAGGCAGCGCCCTCGTCGAGCAGCGGGTCGAAGCCGGCGGTGACGATGTGCGTGCGGGGCAGCCCGGCGTGGTCATCGGCCAGCAGCGGGCTGGCCCGGACGTCGCTCGCCGCGTCGGGGTAGAGCAGGTACGCGGCGGTGCACTGGTCCATGAACTTGTTGGTCAAGCCGAAGCCTTCACCGACGGCAGGTCCTCGACCGCTGGCGCGCCGATTGCCTTCTGCAGCGCCAGCATCAGCTGGATCTCCGGCTCCAGCGTCTTGTCGTCGACCGTCACCGGCTGCCCGGCCAACCGGCGCGCCGACGGGGCCGGCATTGCGAGCGCCGCCCGCACGGCAGGCTCCTGGAGGACCCGCATCCCGCGCAGCAGCCAGGGGGCGCTCGATGCTGTCGTCGACACGGCCGGCAGCCTACGTGGCGCGGCAGGTGAGCACGCTGATGGCTGACGACCGCCACCTACCGTTAACCAAGCAGTGGCACGATCGTGCCCATGAGCGTCCAGGACACGGTGACCGACGGCGACCTGCTGCGAGCCGATGCCGGGGTTGCGGCCGATGACGGCCTCGTCGAACCGTCGCCGCAGGCCGCTCCGCACGAACCGTTCGACGTCGAGCCGCCCTACGTCGGCGACGACGACGACCTGCCCGCTGACCGGTTCCTGGACCGGGAGCTGTCCTGGCTGGCCTACAACGAGCGGGTGCTCGAGCAGGCCGAGGACGCCACGCTGCCACTGCTCGAGCGGGTGCGCTTCGCGGCGTTCTTCGCCAGCAACCTCGATGAGTTCTTCATGGTCCGGGTGGCTGGTCTCAAGCGGCGCATCGTCGCCGGCGTCGCGGTGCCTACCGCCAACGGTCTGGCCCCCCGCGACGTGATGACACAGATCCTCCGCGAGAGCAGCCGCCTCATGCACCGGCACGGCCAGCTCTTCCACGACGAGCTGGTGCCGGCGCTGGCAGCGGCCGACATCTGCCTGCTGCGCTGGGACGACCTGACCGACCAGGAGCGGGCGGCGGCCCGACAGCTGTTCACCAGCCGCATCTATCCGGTGCTCACGCCGCTCGCGGTCGACCCGGCGCACCCGTTCCCCTACATCTCGGGCCTCTCACTCAACCTCGCCGTGGGGGTGCGCAACCCCGACTCCGGTCGTGACCACTTCGCCCGGGTCAAGATCCCACCGATCTTCCCGCGGTGGGTGCCGCTCGGCGACTCGCGGTTCGTGCCGCTCGAGGATCTTGTCGCTGCCCACCTGGACCTGCTGTTCCCCGGCATGGCGGTCATCGGGCGCCACGCCTTCCGGGTCACCCGCAACGAGGACCTCGAGGTCGAGGAGGACGATGCGGAGAACCTGCTCAAGGCGCTGGAGAAGGAGCTGCTGCGGCGCCGCTTCGGCCCGCCGGTCCGGCTCGAGGTGGAGGAGTCGATCGACCCGCACGTGCTGGACCTGCTGGTTTCCGAGCTGGGCGTCAGCTCCGCCGAGGTGGTCGCCCTCCCCGGCCCGCTCGACCTGAGCGGCCTGCATGCGATCGCCGACCTCGACCGGACCGGGCTGAAGTACGCGCCGTTCGTCCCCAGCACGCATCCGGATCTCGCCACCGTCGAGACCGCCAGCCCCGCCGACATGTTCCAGGCGCTGGCCGCCACCGACGTGCTCGTGCACCATCCTTACGACTCGTTCGCTACCAGCGTGCAGCGTTTCATCGAGCAGGCCGCCGCGGACAAGCACGTGCTCGCGATCAAGCAGACGCTCTATCGCACGTCCGGCGACTCGCCGATCATCGATGCCCTCATCGACGCGGCCGAGGCCGGCAAGCAGGTGCTCGTGCTCGTGGAGCTCAAGGCGCGCTTCGACGAGCAGGCCAACATCCGGTGGGCCCGCAAGCTCGAGCAGGCCGGCTGCCACGTGGTCTACGGCCTGCTGGGGCTCAAGACGCACTGCAAGCTCGCGCTGGTCGTGCGCGACGAACCGGAGGGCCTGCGCCGCTACGTCCACATCGGCACCGGCAACTACAACCCGAAGACCGCCCGGCTCTATGAGGACCTGGGCTTGCTCACCTCCAACGAGCAGATCGCCGATGACCTCACCGACCTGTTCAACAACCTGTCCGGCTACTCCCGTCGGATCAGCTACCGCCGGTTGATGGTCGCTCCGTCAGGCGTACGCCAAGGACTTATCGAGTGCATCGAGCGTGAGGTCGCCCACCACCGGGCGGGCCGGCCGGCGACGGTCCGGATCAAGGCCAACTCGATAGTCGACGAGGCCACCATCGACGCGTTGTTCCACGCCAGCCAGGCCGGAGTGCCGGTCGACCTGCTGACCCGCGGCATCTGCGTGCTGCGGCCCGAGGTGCCCGGGTTGTCCGACACCATCCGGGTACGCAGCATCCTGGGTCGCTTCCTCGAGCACAGCCGGATCTTCCACTTCGAGAACGGAGGAGCCGCAGAGGCGTGGATCGGTTCGGCCGATCTGATGCACCGGAACCTCGACCGCCGCGTCGAGGCGCTGGTGTCGGTGCCCTCGCCCGCGCATGTACGAGAGCTCGGCGAGCTGCTGGAGCTGGCCTTCGACGAGCGCACCGCCGCCTGGCACCTCGGGGCCGACGGCAGCTGGACCCGCCGTGACCGCGACACCGCCGGGGCACCGCTGCGCGACCTGCAGGCGGTGCTGATCAACCGCGCCCGGCAACGCCGGGAGTCACTCGTCCGGCGTTGACCTGCCGGGTCGTCGCCCGCCCCCTACGATCGACGGCATGTCGTCGGACCCGTGGGTTGCCACGCGCGGCGCCTTCGCCGAGGCCGCACGGTGGTTCGTGAGCGAGAGCGCCGCGGCGGCAGACAGCTGGCAGCTGCCGGGCCTGGGCGAGTGGAGCGTGCTCGACCTGGTGGGCCACACCAGCCGGGCGCTGCTGACCGTGGAGAGCTATCTCGGCTCCGGGCCGACGGCGGTCGAAGTGCCCTCTGCGCTCGACTACTCCCGTCGCATGCTGGGCGCCGCGGGCGACCCGGCCGCCGTCGCGCAGCGTGGCCGGGATGCGGGAGCCGCCCTGGGATCGGACCCGGCTGCGGCGGTCGCGCTGATCGCCGAGCGGGTGCTGCCGCTCGTCCAAGCCGCATCGTGCGATGCGCTGGTTGGCACGCCCTTCGGTGGCAGGCGGCTGGTCGACTACCTGCCGACCCGCACATTCGAGCTCACCGTCCACACCTGCGACATCGCCACTGCGCTGGGCCGGCCGGTGCGCGTCCCGGGCGCGGCGGCGGTCGCCAGCTTCGCTGTGCTCGCCGAGCTGGCCAGCACGAATGACCTGGCCGGTGACCTGCTGCTGGCCGCGACCGGACGGACGGGGCTGCCGCCCGGTTTCACGGTCCTGTAGCGCTCGCCCGGTCTGTGGCTCCGGCAGGCCGTCTCCGACCGGCTCACCGTGGCGCCGCACCGACTGGCTTACCGTGGCCACCGCACCAGCAGCCCTTCACCACGAGGCCGTGGAAGCGACACCGAATGCAGGAAGGCGAAGCAGCGCTGCGGCGCGACGGCAAAAAGGTGACGGGCCGGCTCGCGCATCTGGGGGGAAACGCGCGAAGCCGACCCGTCGAGGTCTGGTCGGCGCTGGGGGGCGGGCTGACCAGACTGCGTCCACACTACCCCGGGGCTCCATCTACAGCAACGAAGCCGAGGCACCTTCAAGGTGGTGTCCTGGCCCCGGAGCTGGCTCTTGGTTTCCCGGCGCCCTAACCTGCTGCCACACTGGCGCCCGTGCAAGGCGCCGAGACCGTCGAGGCCGCCGGTGCCGTCGTGTGGCGCCGGCGTGGGGCCACCCGCCAGGTGCTGCTGGTGCACCGGCCCAAATATGACGACTGGACGCTGCCCAAAGGCAAGGCCGACGCAGGTGAGCGACTTCCGGTGACCGCCGTGCGCGAGATCCTCGAGGAGACGTCGGTCGCGGTTCGACTGGGCATGCCGCTCACCCGGATCATGTACCCGGTCACGAAGCCCCGCCCCATGACCAAGCACGTGTCGTACTGGATAGCCCGCCCGCTTGACGACGGGACTGTCCACCGCACGCCCGATGCCGAGGTCGACGACGTGCGCTGGGTGGACCTGGGGGAGCTGCCCGAGACCCTCACGTACGCGCGCGACCGCGGCATCGTCGAGCGGTTCTGCCGACTGGTCGAGCACTCGGCGCACAAAACCCGGCCGCTCGTGGTGCTTCGGCACGCGGCGGCCTACCCGCGCAAGGAGTGGAAGGGCAACGACCGGCGGCGTCCGCTCAGCGAGGAGGGGCAGCGCCAGGCACGAGAGCTGGTGCCGCTGCTCGCGGCCTTCGGCGTGCGACAGGTGGTCACCAGCGACTCGGTCCGCTGCGTGCAGACGGTGGAGCCGTTCACCTCCGGGCGAGACCTCGAAGTGGACCTGGAGAAGGGGCTCACCGAGGAGGACGCCACCCTGGGCGCGGTCGCTGCCACTGCGCGCTCGCTGCTCGCCGCCAAGACACCGGTCGTCGTCTGTACGCACCGCCCGGTGGTCCCCCAGCTGTTCGCCGCCCTGGGTCTGCCGTCGACGGCCCTGGAGCCGGCGCAGCTGCTGGTGCTGCACCGGCGGGATGGCGAGGTGTTAGGCACCGAGCTGCACCGGCCCTGAGCGGGTGAGTTTCCCTGGTGGCTGCCCGGCCGCCGCCGACCGGTCGGCGAGTGGTCCGCAACCGTTCATGGCTCGTTCACATTGCGCCTCCGGGCCGGTCACCTGTGCTGCCTAGGGTTCACGCCGTAGCCAAACCACGACCTGTTGTGATCCCGGAAAGGGACCGAAGTGAATCGCATCTCCCTCCAGCGTGCGGCGCTGCCCGGCATCGCCGCACTCGCACTGACCGTCGCGATGACCTCCTGTGGCGCCAGCAACGAGACCACCAGCACGACCAGCAGCGGCGGCGGCGACCTCTCCGGCACGCTCAACGGAGCCGGCTCCACCGCCCAGGAGTCCGCGATGACCGCCTGGAAGGCCGGCTTCCAGAGCGCCAACAGCGGCGTGACCGTCAACTACGACGCAGTGGGCTCCGGCAGCGGTGTGGAGCAGTTCCTGTCTGGCGGTGTGCAGTTCGCCGGCTCCGACGCCTACCTCTCCGATGACGAGCTGAAGAAGGTGCCCTCCTCCTGTGGCAAGCCCGTCGAGGTGCCGGTCTACGTCAGCCCCATCGCGGTGATCTACAACCTGCCGGGCGTAGACAACCTGCAGCTGTCCCCGGCCACGCTGGCGCAGATCTTCGCCGGCAAGATCACCACCTGGGACGACCCGGCGATTGCCGCGGACAACCCGGACGCGCAGCTGCCCAGCACGGCCATCACCCCCGTGCACCGCTCGGACAGCTCCGGCACCACAGCGAACTTCACCGACTACCTCAGCCAGGTGGCCTCCAGCGACTGGACGTTCGGCTCCATCGAGGACTGGCCCAAGAGCGTCTCCGGTGGCGAAGGCGCCAATGGCACCTCCGGTGTCGTGGCCGCGGTCACCAACGGCGAGGGTGCCGTCGGCTACGCCGACGCCAGCCAGGCAGGCGACCTCGGCACGGCCAGCATCAAGGTCGGCTCGTCCTACGAGCAGCCGACCGCAGACGCGGCCGCGAAGGTGCTCGACGAGTCCAAGCCGGCTCCCGGGCGCGGTGGCACCGACCTGGCGATCGCGGTCAACCGCACCACGACGAGCTCAGGCGTCTACCCGATCGTGCTGGTGTCCTACCAGATACTCTGCAGCACCTACTCCGACTCGGCGACCGCCGATCTGGTGAAGGGCTTCGAGCAGTACGTGGTCAGCAGCGACGGGCAGGACGCAGCAGCGAAGCAGGCCGGCTCGGCGCCGATCACCGACGCCCTGCGAAGCAAGGCACAGACCGCGATCGACAGCATCGCCGGTCAGTGACGCCGGCGCGGCGGTCGCCCGGACTCTTTGGGTGGCCGCCGCGTTTCCGGGCACTCGGAACCGGCTGAAAGGGACTTCATGGCCAGCAGCGCCGCCGAGCGGGTGGCCCGACCACCCGGTCGGACCGGCGACCGGGTGTTCAAGGGCATCGCGACCAGCGCCGGAGTCCTCATCCTGCTGGTGCTGGCCGGCGTCGCGCTGTTCCTCACCTACGAGGGCTTCCCCGCGTTCACCGCTGCACCGGGCGAGATCCCGGGTGCGGGCGGGATCACCGGCTACATCTGGCCGCTCGTGTTCGGCACGCTGCTGTCTTCCTTTCTCGCGCTCGTGGTGGCGGCACCGCTCGCGATCGGGGTGGCGTTGTTCATCTCGCACTACTGCCCGCGCCGGCTGGTCGGCCCGCTGGGCTACCTGATCGACCTGCTCGCGGCGATCCCGAGCGTCGTCTACGGCCTGTGGGGAATCTTCTACCTCGCTCCACACCTGGTGCCGTCGTACACCTGGCTGGCCGGCCACCTCGGCTTCCTGCCGTTCTTCTCCGGCCCCGCGTCGGTGACCGGGCGCACGATCCTGACCGCCAGCCTGGTGCTCAGCGTGATGGTGCTGCCGATCGTCACCGCGCTGTGCCGCGAGATCTTCCTGCAGACCCCCCGGCTGCACGAGGAAGCGGCGCTGGCGCTGGGGGCGACCCGCTGGGAGATGATCCGGATGACGGTCTTCCCGTACGCGCGCTCCGGCATGGTGAGCGCGGTCATGCTCGGCCTCGGTCGGGCCCTGGGCGAGACCATGGCAGTCGCAATGACGCTGTCGGCCACCGGCGTCATCACCGTCGACCTGATCAGCAGCACCAACCCGAGCACGATCGCGGCCAACATCGCCCTGAAGTTCCCTGACTCCACCGGCATCCAGGTCAACGCGCTGGTTGCCTCCGGACTGGTGCTGTTCGCGATCACGTTCGCCGTCAACTTCGCCGCCCGGGCGATCGTGGGCCGGCGTCGTGAGTTCTCCGGAGCCAACTGATGTCGACCGCCGTCCGCACCTCGCCGCCCGGCGACCCGCGGGAGCTGGTCGACGTTCGAGACCCGTTCCACGGCGAGCAGCTGCCCCGTTGGGCACCGTTCGCCGCTTTGGGTGCCGCCGTCGCCGTCGCGGCCGCTCTGCACTGGCTGGTCGGCCTCGGGCCCGTCCTCTCGCTGGTGACCGGTTGGCTGCTGTTCGTGGTCGGGCTGACCGGGCTGTCCCGCAGCGTCGAGGGCGGCCGGCGGGCCATCGACCGGCTCGCCGCGACGCTGATCACCAGCGCCTTCGCGATCGCTCTGGTGCCGCTGCTGACGTTGTTGTGGAAGGTCCTCAGCAGCGGCCTGCCGGTGCTGTCGGGGCAGTTCCTCACCTTCTCGATGCGCAACGTCGTGGGCGAGGGCGGCGGGATCTACCACGCGATCATCGGCACGCTCCTGGTCACCGGCGTGGCCGCGCTGATGTCGATCCCGATCGGGCTGTTCACCGCCGTCTACCTCGTCGAGTACGGCCATGGCAACAACCTCGCGCGGGTGATCACGCTCCTGGTGGACGTGATGACCGGGATCCCGTCGATAGTCGCAGGTCTGTTCGCCTACGCGTTGTTCGTCCTGTTCTTCGGTGAGGGTGTCCGCTTGGGGTTCGGTGGTTCGGTCGCCCTGTCGGTGCTGATGATCCCGCTCGTGGTCCGCGCCAGCGAGGAGATGTTCAAGCTGGTGCCCAACGAGCTGCGGGAGGCGTCCTACGCCCTGGGCATCTCACGCTGGCGGACCATCGTGAAGGTCGTCATGCCGACCGCGTTGGCCGGCATCGTCACCGGCATCACGCTCGCCATCGCCAGGGTCATCGGCGAGACGGCCCCCCTGTTGATCATCTGCGGCGCCACCGACTCGGTCAACTTCAACGTCGCCAGCGGTCGGATGATGACGCTGCCGGTGTTCATCTACAACTCGTTCAAGCAGCCGGGCGTCCCGCCGGAGTTCGGCTATGCGCGTGCGTGGGGTGCGGCGTTGGTGTTGACGATCATCATCATGGCCCTCAACCTGATAGCTCGGCTGGTGTCGTACTACTTCTCCCCCAAGACCGGTCGCTGAGCGACCCGTGAAGCAAAGGATCTTCGGTGGCCAAGAGCATCGACGTCAGTGATCTCGACATCTACTACGGGGACTTCCTCGCGGTGGAGGGCGTCACGATCCCGATCGCCGCGCGCTCGGTCACCGCGTTCATCGGACCCTCCGGCTGCGGCAAGTCCAGCTTCCTGCGCTCGCTGAACCGCATGCACGAGGTGATCCCCGGCGCGTACGTGCGGGGCAAAATCCTCATCGACGGCACCGACCTGTACGGTCCGGACACCGACCCGGTGGCGGTGCGCCGCCAGATCGGGATGGTGTTCCAGCGGCCGAACCCGTTCCCGACGATGTCGATCTATGACAACGTGCTCGCCGGCATGCGCCTGAACAGCAAGCGGATGAAGAAGAGTGAGGCGGATGGCGTCGTCGAGGGCTCGCTGCGCGGCGCCAACCTGTGGGACGAGGTCAGGGAACGGCTGAGCCGGCCGGGCTCGAGCCTGTCCGGGGGCCAGCAGCAACGGTTGTGCATCGCGCGCGCGATCGCGGTCGAGCCCCAGGTGCTGCTCATGGACGAGCCCTGCTCGGCGCTCGACCCGATCTCGACCAGCGCCATCGAGGACCTCATCCAGGAGCTCAAGGAGAACTACACGATCGTCATCGTCACCCACAACATGCAGCAGGCTGCCCGGGTGTCGGACACCACGGCGTTCTTCAACCTCGCCGGCGTGGGGCAGCCGGGCAAGCTGGTCGAGTACGGGGCGACCCCGAAGATGTTCGCCAACCCCGAGAACGACGCCACCGAGGCGTACATCTCGGGCCGCTTCGGCTGAGCCACGCGCCGCAGTGGCAGCTCCGCCGGACCTGGTGGCGAAGCTGGCCGCTGCCGTGGCGGACCTGGGCGAGCGACATTCCCGGGTGCTGGTCGGCGGACCCGATGCAGCCGGCAAGAGCATCCTGGCTGACCGGTTGAGCGACGCGCTGACCGGCGATGTCGTGCGGGCGTCGATCGACCGATGGCACCACCCTGCCGACGTTCGCCGACGGGCCGGCGCTTTGTCACCACTGGGTTACTACCGCGACTCGTTCGACCTGGCCGGTTTGGACCGCGAGCTGCTCCACCCCTTCCAGGCCGGCTACCCGGCGGTGCGGACGCAGGCGTACGACCATTGCGTGGAGCGGACCGTGGAGGCGCATCCGGCTCCGGTTGCCGCGCGCAGCGTGCTCGTCCTCGACGGCGTGTTCCTGCTCCGTCCTGAGCTGCGCCCGCGCTGGACGCTTGCGGTGCGGCTGGAGATCCCGCCCGCGGAGACGCTGCGCCGCGCTCTGCTGCGTGACGTGGCGGCTTTCGGGTCGGCAGCCGAGGTGAGGACGCGTTACGAGAAGCGCTATCTGCCGGCCCAGGCGCTCTACGACGCGGAGGTCGACCCCCGCTTGCACGCGCATGTTGTCGTCGACAACACCGAGCCCGACCTGCCGCGCGTGACGAAGTGGGCAGTGCCGTCCGCTCCCCGATGAGCGGCTCCTAGCGCCTCACGTCGCTCGGGGCTACTTCCGTAGGCGGCGCCGCCTATAGGAGCACCCCTTCACCACGGTGCCGTGGTGAAGGCAGCGGCACCTCGAGACGGGCGCCGATGCGCAGCTCAGGGCAGGAAGATCGACGCGATCCAGTACGCGGCGGCCGCCATCAGTGCAGCGGCCGGGATGGTCAGCACCCAGGCGACGACGATGCCGCGAGCGACGCCCCACCGCACCGCCGAGAAGCGCTTGGTGGCCCCGACGCCCATCACCGATGAGGTGATCGTGTGCGTGGTCGAGACCGGGGCGTGCAGGCTGAGCGCCATCACATACAGCGTCGCCGCTGCGACGGTCTCTGAGGCGAACCCGCGGGGCGGATCGAGGTGGATGATCCGGCGACCGAGCGTACGCATGATCCGCCAACCGCCGGAGTAGGTGCCGAGCGAGATCGCCGTCGCCGCCGACACCTTGACCCACCACGGGATCGGCGCGCTGGCGTCCACCCGGTGCGCGACCACCAGCGCAAGGAAGATCACGCCCATCGTCTTCTGCGCGTCCTGCAGGCCATGACCGAGCGCCATCGCCGCCGCCGACAGCGTCTGCGCGAGCCGGAAGCCCCGGTTGACCCGACCGGGGTTGACCCGCCGGAAGATCCACATGATCGCCAGCATCAGCAGGTAGGCACCACCGAAACCGATCAACGGCGACAGCACCATCGGGATCACGACCTTGTCGAGCACGCCCTGCCACTGCACGCCGATCGATGCAGCCAGGGCGGCGCCGACCAGACCGCCGATCAGCGCGTGCGACGACGACGACGGCAGCCCGAAGTACCAGGTGACGAGGTTCCAGATGATGGCGCCGACGAGTGCTCCCAGCACGACGGTGAGCCCGTGCATGCCGGCGACGTCGGCGGTGTCAAGGATGCCCTTGCCGACGGTGTCGGCGACCTCGGTGCCCAGGAAGGCGCCGAGGAAGTTCATCGCCGCGGCCAGCAACAGGGCGATCCGCGGCGTCAGCGCGCGTGTCGAGATCGAGGTGGCTATTGCGTTGGCCGCGTCATGGAAGCCATTGGTGTAGTCGAAGACCAGCGCGATCGCGATCACCGCGATCACCAGGGCGAGCTCCACGCTCAGGACTCCTTGACCGCGATCTGCTCCACCGTGTTGGCGACCCGTTCCAGGGCGTCGATGGCGTGCTCCAGGGAGTCGACGACGTCCTTCAGCTTGAGCACCTCCAGCGCCTGGTAGGTGCCGCCGAACAGCTTGGCGACCATGCGGCGGTAGCTGCGGTCGCCCTGGTTCTCCAGCCGGTTGATCTCGATCCAGTACTCCTCGAGGTCCTTCATCGTGCGCAGCCGCGGCATCGCCTCCGCGGTCAGCTCGGCGGCCCGCTGAAGCACCTCGATCTGGGCGGCCAGCTCGGTTGGCAGCTCACCCACCTCATAGAGGACGATCAAGTCGACCGCCTCCTCCATGAAGTCCATGACGTCATCGAGGCTGGAGGCAAGCCGGTAGATGTCCTCCCGGTCGAACGGGGTGACGAACGTGCTGTTGACCCGCCGCACGATCTCGTGCGTGGTGTCGTCGGCAGCGTGCTCGATGTCGCGCATTCGGGCAGCGAGCGCGACCCGGTCGCTGGACTCGTCCAGCAGGGTGGCCAGCATCGACGCTCCTTCGACGAGGTGCGCCGCGCTCTGCGCGAACAGGTCGTAGAACGTGTTCTCGCTCGGCCGAACTCGTAACCGCACGGCGGACTCCTGTCGGCTGGGGCTGTGCGGCGACCATGCTAGGGGCCGCCGGGCCGCACAACCGGGACCGGCCGCTCCAAGCAGCGTCCGGGCCGCGCGGACCAGCGGGGCTAGGGACGGGTCACGGCAGGCCGAGGATCTCGTCGATCGAGGCCTGACTGAGCGGACCGTCTGCCTCCGTGGCGGCGATCATGAGGTTGCTGGTCATCTCGATCTCGGACAGCACCTCGTCGTCGCGCAACCGTAGGTCCAGCTCCGGGCTCACGTCATCGCCTCCGCCCTGCCCGCCCTCCGCGGTCATGCCGCCAGCGTACGTCCAACCGGCCGAGGGGGAACGCAACCGGCGATGATGGCGCAGTGAGTGAGCTCGTCAGCAGTGCCGCCAACCCGCTGGTGCGCCGGGTGCGTCGGCTGGCCGACCGGCGGACCCGCCGGCGGGAGGCCGCCTGCTTCGTCGAGGGCATCGCGCCGGTCTGGCAGGCCGTCGATGCCGGTGTCGAGGTGGAGGCACTGCTGATCAGCCCGCACCTGCTGGCCGGTTCACCGGCCGCGGAGCTGGTCGCGCGGCAAGAGGATGCGGGCGTACGCGTGGTGCGGCTGACCCGTGAGCTGTTCACGCGGCTGTCGGATCGCGACGGCCCGTCAGGGCTGGCCGCGATCGTGCGAGTGCCGCCCGCTCGGCAGCTCGACGATGTGGAGGTGCAGGGCAGCGACTTCTTCGTGGCGGCGCACGAGCTGGCCAACCCCGGCAACCTGGGCACCATCGCGCGCACCGCCGAGGGGCTGGGCGC
>JBBSGC010000036.1:0-15996 GCA_038254525.1 Propionibacteriales bacterium
GATTCGCCGCTCCCGCATGCTGACCTGGTAGGCCGCGAGGTAGTCGGCCGCGACCTCGACCGGACGGCTGTCCTGCCACGAGCGCAGGTCGATCTGCAGTCCCGGTCGCGCCGCCGGATGCGCGGCGGCCGAGCGGTCACCTGAGGACACCGCACTGCGGTTAGTCGTGACAGCGGATGGCGTCCCAGGGGAGGTCCTCGCAGGCTGCGCCAGGGCATTCCCCCGGTCGCTGCAGCCGACGAGAGCGAGCGCGGCAGCACAACCAAGGACCAGCGGGAGGGCCCGCTGTGTACGCATGTCATCCACCTCCCGCCGAGGTGGCACCCGACGGCGTCGCTGCCGCAGAGGTCGGCGAGGTGGTTGGCGAGGTGGTTGGGGAAGTGGTCGGCGAAGTGGTCGGGGAAGTGGTTGGCGACGTGGTCGGCGAGGTGGTCGGCGGGATGCAGCTCTGCACCCCTTCCGGAGCTGCCGTCCGGCCGCCGTGCCCGCCACCGCCCCCACCCCCACCGCCGCCGCCACCGCCACCGCCGGGAGGCTGCGTGGTCGTTGGTGGTGGGCACGGCGTCGGGCTGGGGATGCTGATCGTCGGGACGTCGGTGCCGATCGGGATGCCTGGCTTCACCGGATCGGTGATGACGGTCGGGCTGGGGAGCACGATGCCGTCGAGGGCCGGGTCGACGATGCCTTCGATCGGGTGCGCGGTGGCCGCTCCGGACACCGCGGTGGCGGAGTTGCCGGTGAACATGTCGAGCAGGATCGGGTCGTAGGTGACGGTGACCGAAACGGTGATCGAGGCGACCTGCCCGTTCTGCGTGTTGGGGACGAAGTTGCCGACCGTGCAGCCAGTGATGGTGTCGTCGACGGCCTCTGCCTGGCTGCAGTAGTCGTCGACGGCTGTCGTCGCGTCGGGCCGCAGCAGCTGGACGAAGCCCTCGTCGAGGTTGATCTTCTGGGCGCCGGCTCTGGCCGCCTCGTCGGCGTACGCGATCGCCCGGGCTCGGGCGGACAGCTCGCGCGAGCCATCCAGGACGAGCGCGGCCAGGAACAGCAAGGCGATGGCGACGATGATGACGAACGGGGTGATCGTGCCCCGCTCCAGCTCGCGTCGGCGTGTAGGCATCAGCTGTAGTACCCCCGGAACGTGTCGAGCGGGCTGAGGAACGTCGACACGACGTGCGTCACCCCCAGGAACGGCAGGAACGTTGCATCGCCGAGGTCCACATCGCAGCTCACCGTCACCACGACCATGTTCATCGGCAGGCGGGAGATCGGCGGCTCTGCGGTGAACGATCCGGAGGTCGTGTGCCAGCTGACCTGCGGGCTGCCCTGACAGGGCGCTATCGCGTTGCTCATCGTGTCATCGACGGTGCTTCGGATCTTGGCGTCCGCCTCGTGTGCGCTCCGTGACTGCGTGGCCGAGCGCACCGCGTCGCGAGCCGACTGGTCGACCAGTGACTCGGTCTGCGCGTAGAGGCCGAAGGCATACATGAGCATCATCAGCATGATCAGCACCGGCGCCAAGATCACCAGCTCCAGTGAGATCGTCCCGTCCTCGCGCCGGTTCACTGCGCCTGCCCGGGGTCGGGCTCGAACTGCTCGACCTCGACGGTGATCGACGACGACACGGTGGAGCCGAAGAACGGCACCAGGTCGGTGAAGGTGCCGGTGACGGTCACCGTGACCTTGCCCTCAGCGTCGACCGAGCTCGCAACAGCGGTCACGTTGGAGAGAATGCCGACCTGCTGCGCGTAGCTCTCGGCGGTCGTCTCAGCCGACGCGCGCCACGCGTTCGGGTCCCCGAGGGCGCCGGAGACCCGCAGCACCGACGCACCCTCGCGGGCCGAAAGCGTCGCAACGTTGCGCGCGTACATCCACAGGCCGGCCTCGATGATCACGAAGATCAGCAGGAGAAACGCCGGGGCGACGATGGACATCTCGAGCGCACTCGCGCCCCGGTCGCCCCGCCGGCGACTGCGATGGGCTGCCTGAGTGTTCATGGCCGCGGACCGTGACGACTGCTCAGCCGCCGTTGATCTGGTTCGTCTTGTCGGTGACCACCTGCGTGATCTTGATGCCGATGGCCACGGCCAGGCCCGCAACCAGTGCCGAGATGATGGCCCACTCCAGCGCCGAGGCGCCCAGCTCGCTGCGGCCGTCGCGACGGGCCGCTTGGGCCCGGGCGCGGGTGCAGATGATGAGCATCCGTACGTAGTCGATCTGCGACATGTCGAGATCCTTCCCCTGAGGAGGCGTCGTCCGCCTCCGGACATCTTGTTTGGTGCGCACGCATTCGAGCAACCTCGTCGCTCACCCCAGCTGCGCCACCGCCGGATAAGTGAGGAATAGCAGGAATGACAGCGCGATGAGGATCTGCGCCAGCAGCATCGACTGGCTGTTCTCCCCCGCGCTGCCCTCCACGTCAGCCAGCTCCTTGCGGCGCATGCTCTCGGCCCGGGCCATCAGCGACGACCGGATCTTGGCGCCCTCGTCGCCGGCCAGCGCAAGCGCCGAGGCCAGGTCGCGCAGCTCCTCGACGCCCAGGTCCCGACCCAGGCCGGCGATGCCCTCCCAGGGGGTGAGCCCCACGATGCGCGCGTTGCCCAGCGCCTGCCGGATCCGCACCATCGCCCAGTGCTCGCCGATCGAGGAGGCCGCCATCAACGCCTCCGGAAGCCCTCGGCCGCCCGCGAGGTTCATCGCGACCAGGTCGAGGAACGAGCCCATCACGTGCCGGAAGTCGCGCCGGCGGCGCTCGGCGTCGCGACGCAGCTGCAGGTCCGGCAGCCAGCAGAAGAAGCCGCCGGCGAGCAGGGCGACGAACGCCGGCACGACCGTACCGCCGACCCCGGTCAGCTGGAGGACCACGGGGAACCAGATCAGTCCGACGAGGCCGAGCAGCACCTTGGTGCCCATATGGGTGGTGAACGAGCGGTTCACGACGGCGAGGTCGGTTCGGGTACGGCTGAACTGCCAACCGCGGGCGAGTGCCTCGGCCTCGATCCGCTGCCCGATCGTGGTCCGCACCCGGTCCAGCCGGCCGTCGGCGCGTGCGCCGGCACTGCTGGCGGTCAGTGCCCGCTGCGAACGCCGTCCGGAGTCCAGCCGCGCCAGCGTGGCGCCTACACCGGCCCGGGTGCCGGTGAAGACCATCGTGAGCAGGACGAGCCCGCTACCGAACACGGCTCCGGCGAGCAGCTGCAGCGTCATGCCGACACCGCCTCCGACCGGGTCGCAGCCGCCCGGTCGTTGCGGCTGTCGACGAGGAAGCGCTCGGGCGCCTCGACACCTGACAACCGGCGCAGCCACAAGATGCCGAGGACGAACAGCGCGATGACGAACACCAGCACCACCTGACCCTCGAGGGAGGCGTAGGGCTGGACGTACGCGCGGTTGAACAGCACGAGCAGCGCGGCCGCCCCGAGAGTGACACCCACCACGATCTGGACGCTGCGGCGGGTACTTCGCCGGCTACCCTCGACGCGCCGGCGCAGGTCGAGCTCCTCGCGGGCCGACTGCGACAGCGCGGTGAGCACCTCGCGCAGCCCGGGGCCGCGCAGCCGGGCGTTGAGGATCAGCGCCGCCACGATCAGGTCCGCCGATGAGTCACCCAGGTCGTCGGAGAACTTCAACAGCGCGCTGGGCAGCGGCTCGCGTACCCGGAGCCGGTCGACGAGCAGGTTGAGCGCCGGCCGGATCGATGGGGCGGCGTTGACCGCGGTTGCCGGGATCGCCTGCTCCAGGCCGACCGCGCCGGCGATCGTGTCGCGCAGCGACTCGGTCCAGCTGGCCAGACCGTCGAGCCGGACAATCGCCTTGCGCTCGGCCGTCGAGCCACCGAAGAACCGGTCCCAGAGCAGCACCAGCAGCCCGAGCGCGACCGCCAGCACCACCCACCGGGTGACGACGAGCACGAGAAAGCCGACGGCCGTTGCCCCCACGAGCTTGATCGTCGAGCGGTGCACGTCGACCTGGGCTCGGCACGTCGGGGTGGCGGGATCGCGCTTTGGCGTGCCGAGCAGTGCCGCTGCCAGCAGCAGGAGCCCGACGCCGACGAGCACGCCGGCGGAGACCGCCAGCTGAAGCCGGTAGCTCTCGATCATCCGGCCCACCGCCCGTGGACGAGCGGGCGGTAGCCCTCCTCCTCGAGATCGGCGATGCAGGAGATCGGCGCGTGGGCAGCGGCCCGTCCGTCGGAGTCGGGCGCGAACACCTCGCTGGAGAGCACCTGCCCGTCGTGGCCGACCACCTCGCGCACGCTCTCCACGACCCGGGTCTGGGTGCCTCCGGTGGCGTAGTCGTTGCGCTTGCGCAGGAACACCACGAAGTCGAGGGCGCCGGCGATCAGCATGTTCGTCGCCTCGATGGGCAGCCGCTCGGCGGACTGGATCGCGTAGGTGCCGATCCGGTTGAACACCTCGAGGGAGGAGTTGGCGTGAATGGTCGACAGCGACCCGTCGTTGCCCTGGCTCATCGCGTTGAGCATGGTGACTATCTCGTCCCCGAGAACCTCTCCCACGATCACCCGGGACGGGTTCATGCGCAGCGAGCGGCGGACCAGCTCGGCCATGTCGACCCCACCAAGGCCCTCGGAGTTGGCCAGCCGCTCCTCGAACGCCACCACGTTGGGATGCAGATCCTCGAACTCGCCGAGGCCAAGCTCCAGCGCACGTTCAACAGTCACCAACCGCTCGTGCGGCGGGATCTCGTTGGCCAGGGCGCGCAGCATCGTGGTCTTGCCGGCGTTGGTCGCCCCAGCCAGCATGACGTTCTTGCGGGCCAGCACCGCGGCCTTGAGGAACGAACCGACGTCGTGGCTCATCGTGCCGTTGTTGACGAGCTGGTCGAGGTAGACCCGACCCAGCCGCGCCTTGCGGATCGAGACGGACGGCCGCGCGCAGACGTTCATGACCGCCGACAGCCGTGAGCCGTCTGGCAGCCGGAGGTCCAGCTGCGGGTTGGCGGAGTCGAAGGGCCGGCTGGCCAGCCCGGTGTGGGCCGCCAGCACCTGGATCAGCTCGACGAGCTCCTCGTCGTCGTCGGCGACCGGCGGGAAACGCTCCTCTCGGCCGTCGCCGAACTGGACGAAGACCCGGTCGCAGCCGTTGATGTCGACGTTCTCGACCCCTGGGTCGTCGAGCAGTGGCTGCAGGCGTCCCACCCCGAACAGGGCGGAGTGGATCGCCGCCGCGAGACCGGCCTCGTCGTCGGCCGACGGTGGAGTCCGCCCCTCGGCGATCTCGTAACGGGCGTAGTCCTCGAGCACCTGCACGATCAGCGACCGGGCGTACTCGCGCTCGTCCTCGACCGACATCGCGGGCACAGCGTTCATCTGGTCGCGGCGGCGCTGCTCGTTGAGCCGGTCGGCCACCTGCGCACGCAGCTGGCGGACGAGGTCGTGGTCGATCACCGGCGCTCCGCTCGTGCCGACAAGGAGGCGGCTCCGGGGGCGGTGGCAGGCGGGTCGCCGTGGGTGTCGTCCGGGGAGGCGGGCGAGTTGGCGCGTGGAGCGCCGGGTGCTGCCACCGTCCTCGTCGGGGCCGCGGTGCGCGGCGGCTGCCAGCCGGGCCACTCCGCGGCCGTCGCGGCCGTCGCGGCCGAGGGCTCCTCCGCAGGCGGCGGCTCGATGTGGAAAACCGCCGTGTCGGCGGCCAGCCGGGCCGCCAGGGGGCGTACGGATCGGACCAGCAACGTGCGGTCGGCCCGGCCGTCGATGCGGCCGGCGAAGAAGCCGGCGCCCTTCGGGTCGGCTGCGAGGTGGTGGACCGCGCTGACCGGCGCGGAGGCCCGCTCGAGCGCCTCGCGGATCTCCCGGACGGCCTGGACCCGCTTGGGGTCGGCGATGACCACCACGTGGATGCGAGTACCGGTGGAGGACCGCGGCCGCAGCTTCGGCTCCAGGGCGCCGATCCGGTCACGCAGGTGCACCACGTTGCTGGGCAGGGCGTCGCACACCAGCAGCAGGTCGGAGGCGGCGGGCAGCAGCACGGTCTGCGGTGTGCTGGCGCCCAGTCGGCCCAGGTCGGCGATCACGTCACGGCCGCTGAGGCGCGCGAGGATCGGCCCCAGCTGTCCCCATGAGTGCACGAGGCCGGCGGCCTGCTCCGGCGTCCGGACGCCGACCAGCACGTCGAGGCCGCCGACCACCCGTTGGGTGTGGGTGGGCACCAGCTCGGCGTGCAGCGCCTTGCGGCCGGCGGCGGCCAGGCTCAACAGACCCCGCTCCGGGTCGAGCACGCCGCCGTCGGCGGCCGCCATCCGCAACGCCACGTCGCCGCCGTGCGGGTCGCACTCCGCCACGATCACCGGCCGCGGCCACAGCGCGCCGAGCACCAGGGCCGTGGTCGTCGACCCGGGCGAGCCCTTGGCCGAGGCGACTGCGACGAGTCCCACGGCTCAGCCTCCCGACGTGGCGGCCGGCGGGGGCGCGGTGGCGGGCGCCGGGGAGGCGCCGCCGGCGTGCAGCGTGCAGTTCGTGACGCCCTTGCCACCGAGACTGGTCTTGCCCCCCAGCACTATGGAGTCGTTGGCGGTGGCCGCTGCGACGGCCGCCGCGCACGCGTCGTCGAGTGCGACGTTGACGGTGGCTTTCGCCGGTCCGCCGGAGACCAGCCCCGAGCCGCCACTGTCGGGCAGCGCGATGCTTGTGACGGTGGCCAGGTAGGTGCCGCTCGGGTCGCCGGCGGCTGTCGGCACGATGTTCACCGCCACCAGGGAGCCGTTGGCCAGCCCGTCGGGGAGCGACTCCGGGCTGACGCTGAGCGCCAGCTCCTGCTGGCCGGGCGGGACACCTGAGGAGTCGGTCAGCATGTTGTCGCGCAAGATGGTGCCGGGGAGCAGCCTGGTGACAGCGTGCCGACCCTCGACCTCACCGGCCGCTGCCGCTGGGATCACGCCGTCGAGGTTCTCCGGCAGGCTCACCGTCATCAGGTCGTCGCTGCCAATCTGCTGACCTGGCGCGATGTCACTGCGCAGCTGCAGGTAGTCCTCCCGGTGACCGGACTGCAGCGCCAGCCACCCGCTCGAGAAGGCACCCCCGACGATCAGCAGCACCGCTGCCGCCGCCAGCGCGGGCCGTCGCTCTCGGGTCGACGGCAGGCGCGACGGGGCTGGGGAACCGGTCGGCCGGGTCCCACGCAGCGTACGGCTGTCGGCCATGACCACCCCCTCCGATCTCCACATTCGCTGAACCTGACAGCTGCGAAGACGGGCTTGGAACAGCCCTCGCCCCCGAGTGCCATAGTCGTGCTCAAGGTACACCGGCGCAAAGGGCGGCGAGGGTGGATCCGGTCGCCGGCTAGCCGGCTCAGGGACCCGAGGTGCCGACGCCCGGGGTCGCGCCTACGGCTCCACCGGTGGCCGGCCCGCCCGGCCCGCTGGTCGGCGGGACGGACGCTGTCGGCGTGGGCACCGACGGGGAGTCCTGCTGCTCGATCTGCTGGGTCTTGCGCACCGCGTCGCCGACCGCCATCGCGGCGATGATCACCGCGGCGACCACGATGCCCACGACGACGGCGGGCCAGACCCGCCGGTGCTCCCGCCAGGTCCGGCGTGAGCCGTGGAGCAACGCGGAGCGCAGCTGACGCCGGCGCATCACGTCGGCCTCCAGCACGTAACGCTCGGCGTTGGGGATGTCGAACGTCGGTGGAGGCAGCGGGTCGGGACCACCGGGCGCCTCTGGGGGACGCCCTCCCGGGGGGAGGCGGGGCAGGTTGGCGGACATCAGTACACGCCACCGGAGACGGCCAGCGCCGCCGCGACCTCGAGCATGGCCTCCCTGGTGGCGGGGCTTACCTGGCTGGCGTCGAAGGTCGAACCCACACGCAGCACCGGGTCGGGAGGGACGACGATCACTCGAGCCGGTCCACGAGCGAGCTGTTCCATGACCTCCCGGTGCACCCGGCGGTAGGACTCGTCGGCGCTGCACACCACGACATAGACGGCGCGCTGGATCGCGAAACCGTCAACGTCGCGCAACCGGGTGGCTGCCGCCTGGGCGGCGGCCAGCCCCCACCGGCCGGCGCCGGTGACGATCACCGAGGAGTCACTGCGCGCGAGCGCCGCGGACGCGGCCTCTCCGGGGTCGTTGCCGATGTCGACCAGGGTGAAGGTGAAGTCACGGCGCAGCCGGTCGAGTAGTGGCGGCACCTCGGCGCGACGCAGCGGAGTGCCCCAGCCGCAGCTGTCGACGACCCGCAGGCCGCCGGGGAGGGCCGCCGGCTCGAGCAGGGAACCGGCCTGAGTCAGGTCGCGTCCGTTGGGGGCCACCTGGTGGCCGTGGAGTGCGGCCAGCGAGGGGGTGCCGGAGCGGACGTCGAGCAGGACAGTGGCGTCGTCGCGGACGGCGGCGAGGGCCGACCCCACGCCGAGCGCCACGGTCGTGGTGCCCACGCCTCCTTTACCCGCATGCAGTGCGACCACCCGACGGTCGCTTTGCCGCGTCCGCACCGCCGCGACCAGGAACCGCTCGTTGCCGGCGGCTTCGGCGGCGTCGGGCGTCAGCAGCCCGAGGGTGAGTGCGCGCAGCCATCGCCCCGAGCCTGCCGGGACCGGCTTGGTCGTAGTCGTGCGGGCCAGCAGGTCCTCGACCGGGCCGCCCGGCCACCCAAGCCGCCCGGCTGCTGGCTCCGTCGCCCCCTGAGATGGGGCCCCGCGAGGGCCAGCCGTTGGCTGGGGCTCGGCGAACTCCGGCCGCAGGGGCAGCACCCGGCCGGTAGAGCCCGCCACGCCGTGCTGCGGCGTGGGCGACGCACCGTCGGGTGGCGGCACGGGCGGGGAGGATGCCGCGGACACCCCGGCCGGCCCTGGGCGCCCCGGAGCAGGGGGCCGCGGAACGGAACCGGCGGCGGGCGCGGACGGTGGTTGCAGCCCCAGCAACGCGGGGTCGATCCCCATCCGGGTCAGGTCGCCAGCCGCGTCCTGCGCCGAGGACCGCTTCCGCGCCTCGAGCTCCTCGGCGCTGGGCGCGTCGTCGTCAGCCACGAGCGCCCTCCCGCCAGGCGGGGAGCCGGCCGTGGCACCCGCCCGGCCTCACAGGACCCTGCCAAGCGCTGCGTAGACCCCGACTGCTCCGAGCATGACCACGACCATGTCCACCACGACCAGGAACTCCACGATGTTGAGCAGCCGTTTGACCCGGGCGCGGGTGATCTCCGAGATGACCACAGAGCTGACCGCCACAAGAACCAGCGCGCTCACCGCGAGCAGCACCACCAGCCACGGCCGCAGCGCGGACACGTCGACCGCCAGTCGCAGCAGCTGCAGGACGAGCACGACCACGCCGGCGACGCGGAGCGGCACCAGGTGGGGCGTCCGGGAGAACACCCGGGAGCGAAGCAGTGCCACGATCCCCAGGCTCAACGCCAGATAGCGGTCCCATGGGTCGGTGCTGAACGTGAGCCGCAGGCACGCCCACGACACCACCAGGGAGATTCCGACCAGCCCACCGACCAGCAAGCCGTTGCTCTGCCGGTAGCGGGCGACCAGGTGCGCATCGCTCAACCGGCCGACGTGGCGGACTCGGTAGTCCGCGCCCGCGATGCCGCCCACGGACAGGGTCAGCCGCGGCAGCACGCCAGTGGCGAGCAGGCCCAGCACCGGAGCGATCCGGCTCACCTGCAGAGTCGGCTGCCCGGTCAGACCCAGGACGGCCACCGCAATCCCGGTGAGCGCGATGACAGCGGCGGCCGCGACGTGCGGGGTCGCCGCCGAGGTCACCGCGCGAGCGGCTCCCGCGGTAAGCGCGACCAGGGCGGACGCGAGCAGCAACGTCACCGGACCGGACAGGTCACCGACCACACCGACCGCCACGCCGGCGAGGAACGCCCATGCGACCGCTACGGCGGCGCAGATCTGCGCCACCCACGCAGCCGAGACGCGGACGGCCCACGCGGTGAACGCCAACGCGCTGAGCGAGGCAGTGACCGCACAGACCAGTGCCGAGGTCCCGTCGGCGTCGAAGAGGCCCGGGCGGACAAGCTGCACAGGTGCGAGCAGAGCCAGGACGGCTGCGCCGGCGAGCAGCGCGAAGCTGGTGGTCGTCCGCGGCGTCCACCAGCCGCCGGCCGAGTCGACGCTGTCCTCCAGCGCGTCGCGCACGTCCTCGACCAGCGCCGGCCGTACGCTCGCCGTCTGTCCACGCAGCTCGAGCACCTCACCGTCGAGCACGCCGGCCTCGGCCAGCGTCTGGGTAAGCGACAGCGCGCCACCTCCCAAGCGGGCCAGCGTCCAGGAGGCCGGACGCCCGACTCCCTCATTGGGGACGCAGTAGCGCAGCACCTGTGGCACCACGTCCGACACCGGTAGCGCGTTCGGCAGCGCCAGGTCCACCTTGCGCGCGCCGCTCACGACCGTGACGCGGCTGTAGGCGGTGAGCACCGGTCCTCCCCGTCATGGTCCGGACGCGCTGGGTGAGTGGCGCCTGGATGCCATCTTCGCCGACCACATGGCCAGCGGGAGCATATCGTTGCGTTCTGCGCCCAGCGGAGTACGAAGCGTTCGCTGCGCTCGACCGCTGACCGGCTGAAGAGGGGGCTCCCACGTCGCATGACGACGACACTGGTGAGACGACCGGCGCGCACGCTGCCGCCCACCGTCCAAGACAGCAACCTGGAGATCGCCGAGCCGCCCGGTGCCCTCCAGGCACCGCCGGCCGCGGCCGGCGCCAGCATGATCTTGATGCCCGTGATGAGTGGTGCGGGCTCGCTGACCCTGGCGCTGACCAGCAACGGCCGTCCGCTGCAGGCGGTGGCCGGCCTGCTCTTCCTGGTCGGCTCCATCTCGGTCGGCGCGATCATGATCATCAGCCAGCGCAGCGGTCCGCGCCGAGCGCTGCGTGAGGGACGCGAGCGCTACCTCGACTACGTCGAGCAGCTGCGCCACACGTTGCGGGAGACCATCGCGGTGCAGCGGCGCAGCGCGGCGTGGCAGCACCCCAGGACCGACGAGCTCGTCGACCTGGCTCGCAACGACGCCCGGCGGTGGGAGCGGCGGCTCAGCGACCCGGACTTCCTGGTCGTGCGGGTCGGCACCGGCGACGAGCCGATCGCCTCGGCGTTGACGATGGCCGCCGACACCGGTCCACTCAACCAGCTCGACCCCGTGTGCCTCCAGGCCGCAAAGGAGCTGCAAGCCCGTTACTCCCTGCTCCACGACCAGCCGATCACCGTCGACCTGCGAGACGTCGGTGTCCTCAGCGTGATCGGGCCCCCGGCCCAGCGCCGCGACCTCGCGGTCGCGATGGCGTTGGAGCTCGTGACGCTGCATGCGCCCCAGGAGGTACAGCTGGCGGTCGTACGCTGCGACGCCAGCTCGGCTGCGTGGGACTGGGTCAAGTGGCTCCCCCACAGCCAGGACGCCATGCTCATGGACGGTGACGTGCCGGCCCGACGGGTGACGTCCAGCGTCGCGGCCATGACCGAGCTGCTCGCTCCTGAGCTGGAGGCCCGGCTGGACCGCGTCCAGCGCAGCCGGGGCCAGAGCAACCTGCCGCCGACGCACCTGGTGGTGATCGTCGACGGGGAGGGGCTGAGCAGCGTCCAGCAGCTGGCCTCACCCGACCCGTCGGTGTCCCTTGCCCAGCTCGGCGTGCACGTGGTGACGCTGCTGGGCAACCGGCGAGAGGAACCGGAGTCGGTCGACGACCGGATCGAGGTCGGCGGCGACGGCGCGGCCGTGCTCGCGTCGCGGCCGCTGCCGTTCTGGCACGACCCCACACCGCCAGGCATCCCGACAGTGATCTCCCGCCAGCTGTCCCCGCTGCGCCTGAGCGCCGAGGACGGGGTCGACGCCGACTCGTTGTCCGCGACGATCGGGCTGCCCGAGATCCTGGGCGTCCCCGACGCGGCGGCTCTGGACCCCTGGCAGACCTGGCGGCCGGGCACCCTGCGGGACCTGCTTCGGGTCCCAATCGGGATCGGCGCAGACAACACGGTCGTCCAGCTGGACCTGAAGGAGTCCGCGCACGGTGGGATGGGTCCACACGGCCTGGTCGTGGGCGCCACCGGCTCCGGCAAGTCCGAGATGCTGCGCACGCTGGTCAGCTCCCTGGTGATCAGCCACGGGCCCGACCGGCTCGCCCTGATGCTCGTCGACTTCAAGGGCGGCGCGACGTTCGCCGCGATGGAGCACATCCCACACCTTGCGGGGATGATCACGAACCTGCAGGACGACCTGACTCTCGTGGACCGGATGCACGACGCCCTGTTCGGCGAGATGCAGCGTCGCCAGGAGGTGCTGAAGGCCGCCGGCAACCTGCCCAACGTCACCGTCTACCAGGAGCTGATCGACGCCGGCCAGGAGCTTGAGCCGCTCCCTCACCTGCTGGTGATCGTGGACGAGTTCTCTGAGCTGCTGACCGCCAAGCCGGACTTCGCCGAGCTCTTCGTGGCGATCGGCCGGATCGGCCGCTCCATCGGGGTCCACCTGCTGCTGGCGACCCAGAAGCTGGAGATGGGCAAGATCCGCGGCCTGGAGTCGCACCTGTCGTACCGGATCAGCCTGCGCACGTTCTCCGAGGCCGAGAGCCGCGACACGATCGGCGTGCCGGACGCCTACCACCTGCCGCCCGAGCCGGGCGCGGGTTACCTGAAGGTGGACACCACGGTCTTCGAGCGCTTCAAGGCGGCTCTGGTCTCCTCTTCGTACCGCCCGCCCAGCGACGGCCCCAAGACGCTGGTCCCGGTCGTCCCGTACCTGTCGGTCAACGGCCTGGGTGGCTGGATCGCCGCCCAGCAGGCAGCTGCCGTCGGTGTCGAACGAGCCGACGGCGATCGCCCCGGCCGGCGCAACGAGCGCAGCACGCTTGACGTCATCTGCGACGCGCTGGCCGCCGCCGGCGCGCACCCGGTACGCCCGGTGTGGCTGGAGCCGCTGCCCAACGTGTTGCCGCTGGACTCGGTCATGGACGTGGACGAGCCGGGTGACAGCGGCACGGTCGAAGCCGTGCTCGGCCTGGTCGACGATCCGTCGCGGCAACGACAGTTCCCGCTGCGGTGGGACTTCACCGGCGGCCAGGGCAACCTGGTCGTCGCCGGGGCGCCACAGACCGGCAAGAGCACGCTGCTGCGCACGCTGATCAGCTCGCTCGCGTTGCGCTACGCGCCTGGCGACGTCGCGTTCTACTGCATCGACTACGGGGGCGGCACGCTGCGTGGGCTGGCCGACCTGCCGCACGTCGCGGGGGTCGCTACCCGGGTCGAGCCGGAACGGATCAGCCGTACGGTCAGTGAGGTCATCAACATCCTGGAGTCGCGGGAGGAGTTCTTCCGTACCCATGACCTCGACTCGATGACAGCGATGCGCAGCGCGCGAGCGGCGGGCAGCCTCCCCGACGATGTGCCGGTCGACGTGTTCCTGGTCGTGGACGGATGGGGCAGCTTCCGGGAGGACTTCGACGCGATGGAGTTCGCGATCGGCGAGGTCGCCGCGCGGGGTCTCAACTTCGGGGTACACGTCGTGCTGACGGTCGCCCAGAACATGCAGGTACGCATGCGGATGCAGTCGAGCTTCGGCGGTCACCTGGAGCTGCGGCTCACCGACGCGTTCGACAGCACGATCGACCGCAAGCTCATGGAGGCGCTGCCGAGGGAGATCAACGGGCGCGGGCTGATCGACAGTGGCGACGGACTGGTCTTCCATGCCGCCGTCCCGCGCATCGACGGCGGCAGGGAGACCAACGACCTCGCGGCCGCCCAGCGAGAGCTGGTGGCCACGGTCGCCGAGCGCTGGCCCACCACGGTGCAGCGCGTACAGGTCCTGCCCGCTCTGGTCGGCTACCGCGAGCTTCCTGAGGTCGAGCCGGGCGAGGGGATGATCCCCGTGGGCCTGTCTGAGCAGAACCTCGGCCCGGCCGCAGTCGGCCTCTTCGGCTCCGACCCGCACCTGTTGGTCTACGGGGACGGAGAGACCGGCAAGACGAACACCCTGCGCCTGCTCGTCAAGCAGCTCGTGGCCTCCCGGACCACCGAGGACCTGGCCTTCGTCGTCGTCGACTACCGGCGCAGCCTGCTCGATGTGGTCCCTGCGGAGTTCCTGGCGGCCTACTGCACGAGCGAGCAGCAGACCGCAGAGACCATCAACCAGGTCGCCGGCGCCATCCGGGAGCGGGTTCCGGGGCCCGACGTGACCTCGGACCAGCTGCGCAATCGCAGCTGGTGGAAGGGGGTCGACGTGGTCGTGGTCGTCGACGACTACGACTTGGTGTCCACCCCGTCCGGCAACCCGGTGCAGGGCCTGCTCGAGTACCTGCCGCAAGGTCGTGACCTGGGTCTGCACCTGGTTGTGGCCCGGCGCACCGGCGGCCTTTCGAGGGCCATCTTCGAGCCGGTGCTCCAGCGGCTCAACGACATCCAGACACCAGGCTTCGTGCTCTCCGGCGACCGGATGGAAGGACGGCTGGTCAACGGGGTGGTCGCCCGCAAGCTGCCCACGGGCAGGGCGATCTACGCCGCCCGCGGTGGGGCGGCCAGCCAGGTGCAGCTGGCGCTCGTCGAACAGTGAGCCGACCAGCCCGAGCGCACGACTCTGCGGGTGGCCCCCCCGGCAGGGAGACCCACCCGCAGAGTTGAGCGGCGCGCGTGACCCGGTGAGCGATCAGCCGGCCGACAACCGACCCGTGTTGAGCCGCCCGGCCAAGGAGCTGCCGGCCAGCGCCGCCGGCTGCAAAGCCGCGGTGGCGTTCGCGTCACCGGTGGCGATGTCGACAGCGGATCCAGCGGTGTCCTGGCCAAGCGCGTCCACGTCGTGCGACATCCGGTTCGCCGGCTGGCTCCACGTGGCGTGATATCGGTTCAGCGCTGCGGAGACCGTAGCGTGCACGACAGTGCCCGACGCGTCGTCGAGGGCGGTCAGGAACGAGCGAGCCACCGAGGCAGCCTGGCCCGACATGCCGCTCACGTTGGTGCCGGCGGAGTAGACCTGCTGGACGTTCATGTCGATGAGCGGTGCCATGGACGTCTCCTCCCTTGGAGTTGGCCAGGTGAGTCGGACAGTGGCTGGTCTCGCCGGCGGTCAGCCCTGCAGGCGGCTCAGGCCGCGCTGCAGACCGGTCTGGTGGCTCTGCGAGGCGTCGTTGAGCCCCTGTGAGGCCTGCGAGCCGGCGGTGCCGACCTCGTCGTACAGGTTCACGTGTCCTCGGTTCAGGCTGAGGTTCTGGTCGGTGCCGGAGCCTCCGTCGAGCTGGCCGGTGAGCGACTTGTAGGTGCTCTCGGTGGCGCTCTGCTGGTCGGCGTTGAAGGAACGCTCGGTGCTGAGGTCGGCGTCGAAGTCGTCGGCGGCCGCGAACTCCCAGCGGATCTGGTCGCTGCTCATGGTTGTCTCTCCTCGCGTGGTAGTCGGTGCCGGCCGGGTCAGCCTGCGTTGAGCCGGGTGGTCAGGACGTTGCTCTCGACGGCGGCGGTGGCCTTGTGGGTGTTGTTGGCCGTGGTGGCAGCCTCTTCGGTGGCCCGAGCGTGCTCGATCCCGAACCCGGCCGAGCGGTCCGCGATGTCGCTGGACTGCTTGCTCATGCCGACCGAGGTGTTGGCGCGGCTGACGCCGACGTTCTGGACGCCGCGACCCGACGGGCCGACGAGGCGGCCGTTGAGCCCCTCGGTGCTCGCCTGCATCCGCCGCGACTGCGCGTTGTGGGCGTCGCCGCCGTCAGCGTGCTGCTGTGCGACACGGGCGACGCCGCCGATGCCCTCGTTGAGATTCACGAAGCGATCGGACATCTCACTCTCCCCTTGTCGAGGGCCCCTGCAGAGCCCGCTGATGAACCATTGCGTTGACCGTAGAACGCCAAGGGGTCACCACCGGCGAAGGCGGCGAACCCCCCGCCGGGATCGGAGTCGTCCCCCGTTCGCACCGGCTGGTCGGCAACCCGCAGCCACCCCGCGCCTGCCGCCGGTGGTGACCCTCTGCGGTCCTATGGTCGACGACGTACCCGCCCGACCGAGCCGGAGGAATATCGCGATGGCATTGTTCGAGCACTACCCCGCGACCCCGGGGTCGATCAGCGCA
>JBBSGC010000037.1:0-15937 GCA_038254525.1 Propionibacteriales bacterium
GCAGCGGACCACAGCAGACAGTCCAGCGGGCTCCGTTTGCCCGGCCGGTCCGGGTCACCGCCGCGTTCGGCGGCGAGTGCACGCATCCTGGCGGCGTCGTAGCCGCTCACCGAGCCGAAGGTGTCGTCGGCGCTGACATCGAAGTAGACGTCGGCGCCCAGCCGGTAGGCGGCACCGGAGTCGAGCAGCGCGGCGACCATCACAATGATCGGCGGAATCGACTCCACGGCCCCCACGTAGTGGTCCGGCGCCAGCACCCGTAGCGACTCCATGTCGGCGCGGAAGAGCTGGGTCTCGCGCTCGGCCAGGGCCTGCCAGTCGTCGCTGGTGGCGGCCGCGCGTTCGAGCAGCGGCTCGTCGACGTCGGTGACGTTCTGCACGTACGTGACGTCCAGACCCGCGTCGCGCCACATCCGCACGATGCCGTCGAAGGCGATGAAGGTGGCAGCGTGCCCCAGATGCGTCGCGTCGTAGGGGGTGATGCCACACACGTACAGCCGAGCGGAGCCGGCCGCCGGTGACTCGGCGAAGGCGCCGGACGCGGTGTCGTGCAACCGCAGGACCGGGCCGGACCCGAAGCCCGCCTCGGCGAGCGAGGGCACGGCCGGCGAGGTCCAGGAACGCATGCCGGCAACCCTAACGTCGGTCGGCGGGACCCCGGCGACGGCTCAGAAGGCCGGCCACGGGATGACCGGCCACCCGGTGGTGGGCAGCGGATAGGTCCGGGCGCGCGACAACCAGGCGATCCGGGCGGTCAGGCGCTCCACCTCGCGGACGGACAGGTGGGCGCACAGCGCGGCTACGCCCGCAGGCCGGCGCAGTCTGCCGGCCAGGCGGCTCAGGGCCTCGAGGTCGGACTCGGCGAGTGGGTCGCCGGCCCATCCCCACAGCACCGTGCGCAGCTTGTCCTCGACGTGGAAGGTGACACCGTGGTCACAGCCGTAGACCGCACCGTCGGCATCGACGAGCACGTGGCCGCCTTTGCGGTCGGCGTTGTTGACGACCACGTCGAGCACCGCCATCGAGGCCAGCCGCTCGTGGTCGGCGTGGACCAGGGAGACGGACTCGTCGCGCGAGTCGACCGCGTCGAGAACCCGCAACCAGCCGTCGGGGACCGCACCGGCGGGGACCAGGTCGACGAGCGCCGCGTCGTCCGGCTCGTCGATCCACTGCTGGACCATGCCGGAGCCGAAGGGCCCCTCGACCAGAAGTGTCGCCGGAACCAGGTGCCAGCCGGCGAGCTCGGAGACCACGTACGTCGCGATCTCCCGCCCGGCCAACGTGCCGTTCGGGAAGTCCCACAACGGTCGCTCGCCGCGGACCGGCTTGTAGACGCAGGCCACCTCGACCCCGTCGAGGCACGACCGCCCGAAAAACGTGGCGTTGGACGCGGTGATCAGCCGACCGTCGAGACTGAGCTCGCCCCGCTCCAGGACCTGCCTGGTCTCCGAGTCGTCGCTCATCGCCCGTCTGGGCCGGGTGGGATCCGCTTGTAGCCGTTGGCCCGCGGGCACAGGTGGCCCGCCGGCGACAGCGGCTGTCCACAGAACTGACAGGGCTCTCGCCCGGCGGAGATCACCCGTTGGGCCCGGGAGGCGAACGCCGAGGCCATCGGCCGGCTCAGGTGCACCACGAGCGCCTCGGTTGCCTCCTCGTCCTCGGTGTCGGTGGCGGCGAAGGCCTCGAGCACCACGACCTCGCCCGCCTCGTCCCAGGCGAGCGTCATCGTGCCCACCCGGAACTCCTCCTCGATCGGCTGGTCGAGCGGTTCGGTGTCGGTGATGTCGACGGTTGCGCTGGCGGCCTCGTCGTCTGTGCGTTCCAAGATGTCGTCGATCCGCTCGGCCAGCACGAGCACCTGCTCCTTCTCGAGGGCCACGGAGGTCAGCCGGATGCCCTCGCGCGCCTGCAGGAAGAACGTGCGGTCCCCAGGCTCTCCGACGGTGCCGGCGACGAACCTTTCCGGGACCTCGTAGCGGTGGATCAGCATGGTGAGGACCCTATGCCGTGCCCGCGGGACCGCCAGCGCCGCCGCCCACGACCGCGTCCGAGCTGCGCCGCCGCCGGCGCCGGCGGGTGGGGGGCTTCAGGCCCGACAGGTCGCTGCCGGTGTCGTTGACGTGCAGGACGAACGGTCGGTGCTCGGTGTAACGGATGACGCTCAGCGAGCCCGGCCCGGCGACCAGCCGCTGGAACGAGTCCAGGTGCAGACCCAGCGCATCGGCGACCACCGCCTTGATCACGTCGCCATGGCTCACCGCCACCCAGAGGGCGTCGTCACCGTTCTGGGCGGTGACCAGCGCGTCCCAGGAGCGCACCGCGGACACGGCGCGTGCCTGCATGGCCGGCAGCGACTCTCCCTCGGGGAACCGCACCGCGCTGGGATGGGCCTGCACCGTCCGCCACAGCCGCTCCTTCGCCAGCTCCTTGAGCGAACGGCCGGTCCAGGCGCCGTAGCCGCACTCGATCAGGCCCTCCTCGCGCTGCACCCCCGGCGTGCCGGGCAGCCGACGCGCCACGGCCTGCGCCGTCTCCAGCGTCCGCTCCAGCGGACTCGACGCGACTCGGGTGACGGGGAGGCCAGCCAGCCGCTCCCCGGCCGCATCGGCCTGTGCCCGGCCGACCTCGTCGAGGTGGATTCCGGGCGCCCGGCCGGCGAGGACGCCGTCAGCGTTGGCCGGGGTGCGGCCATGGCGGACGAGGATCACGATTGCCACGGCGGCCACTGTAGGTGAGAACCACCGGCCACAATGGCGCTGTGATCATCGACTGCGTGGTCTATCGCGACGGGCGCCGGGTGGACGACGGGAGCCACCGTCACGACCTGCTGGCTGCCTGCTCGGCGTTGCATGACGAGCGGGACTTCATCTGGCCTCGACTCTACGAGCCGACCGCAGCGGAGATGACCGACGTGGCCCGCATCCTGGGCCTGCACCCGCTCGCGGTCGAGGATGCGGTCAAGGCGCACCAGCGGCCCAAGCTCGAGCGCTACGGCGACTGGCTTCTCGGGTCGTCAAGACACTGACCTACGTCGATGAGCAGGACGCGGTGGAGACCGGCGAGGTCAGCGTGTTCCTCGGACCACGCCACTTGGTCACCGTCAGGCACGGTAAGGGCGTCGACCTCGCGGCGGTGCGAGCACATGCCGAGGAGAGGGCGGCGGTGCTCGGCACCGGCGCCGCCGCCATGTACGCGGTCTACGACGGCCTCGTCGACCAGTACGCCGCTGTCGCCAGTGCACTCGAGGAGGACGTGACCGAGATCGAGAAGTCGGTCTTCTCCCCGCAGCGCACGCAGGACTCAGAGCGGATCTACGTGCTCAAGCGCGAGCTGCTGGAGATGCGCCGTGCTGTGATACCACTCAAGGACCCGCTGCTGCAGCTGGTCTCGCCCGAGCAGACAGCGCTGCCGGAGCAGGCCAAGCCATACTTTCGCGACGTCGCCGATCCCGTTGCCCGGGTCGCGGACAGCATCGACAGCATGGATCGGCTGCTCGACTCGGCGTTGGACGCGCACCTGGCGCGCATCCAGGTGCAGCAGAACGAGGACATGCGCAAATCTCCGCCATCGCGGCGTTGTTCCTCGCACCGACCCTGATCGCCGGTATCTACGGCATGAACTTCAACAACATGCCGGAGTTGTCGTGGACCTTCGGCTACCCGATGGCGATCGGCGCGATGATCACCGTGGTGGCATTGCTGCGATGGTCGTTCAAGAAGTCGGGGTGGCTCTAATCCGAAAATGGAACGGTGATGGGCGCGCGACAACTCCCGGCGGAGCCGGGAGCCGTTTGTGAGGTTGTGGTCTCGGACGGTGCTGGGCTCAGGCGGCGGGTTGGGCGGGTTCGGTGGTGACGCGGTAGCCGAGGGCTTCGAGTTGTCGGATGTGGTGGCGTTTCTTGGCTGCGGTGTCGACCAGGCGGTCGTAGTAGTCGGCGCCGAGGTCGACGAAGCGGGTCTCAGGATCGGAAAGGACGTGCCAGATCGCGACGAGCATGGAGCGGCCGACGGCCACGATGGCCTTCTTCTTCCCGCGTCTTCGTGCGATGCGTCGGTAGCGGGCGCCGAGGAACGTGTTGGTGCGCCCGGCCGACACGGCTGCTTCCCCGATCACGCGGGCCAGGTACCGGTTGCCGTGACCGGTCGAGCCGTTGCCCTTGTTCTTCCCGGCCGAGGACTTGATCCCGGGCGCGAACTTCGCCCACGACGCCAGGTGCCCGGGGGTCGGGAACCGGGTCATGTCCAGGCCGATCTCGGCGATGATGATCGCGGCCGCGGTCGGTCCAATCCCGGGGATCTCATCGAGCCGGTCGACCGCGTCACCGAAAGGGACCAGGTAGGCCTCGATCTCGGCGTCCAGGGCGTCGATGTCGGCATCGATCGCATCGATGCGGCCGAGCATCCGGGCCAGCAGAAACCGGTGGTGGTCATCGAAGTACCCGGTGAACGCCTCCTCGAGCAATGGGATCTTGGTCCGCATCCGTGCCCGGGCCATGTCGGCGAGGACCTTCGGGTCGCGTTCCCCGGCGATCATCGCGGCCATCATCGCCCGCCCCGAGACACCGAAGATGTCCGAGGCGACGACCGAGAGCTTGATGCAGGCGTCCTCGAAGAGCTTCTCGACCCGGTTCTTCTCTGCGTTACGGGCCCCGACCAGATCGACCCGGTACCGGGTCAGGTCCCGCAACCGGCGGATCTCGTGGGGTGGCACGAAACTCGGGCGCAGCATCTGACGTTCGGCGACCTTGCACAACCAGACGGCGTCGAGCACGTCGGTCTTCGGGCGACCCGGGAGGTGCTTGACGTCCTTGGCGTTGACCAGCCACGGCTGCAACCCGTGAGCCTCGAACAGGTAGAACGGCGGACGCCAGTAGTCCGAGGTAGCTTCCATCACGACTCGCTCCACACCCAGTCCGACCAACCGGTTGGCCAGCTCGGTCAACGACCTGGTCATCGTCGTGTGCGTCGTGACCTCCTGGACCCGACGCTTGCCTGGCCCCGGTGCCGGTAGCCGGACACAACACACGACCTCGGACTTGCCAATGTCCAAGGCCGCGACCCGCTCGATGATCTGCTCATCGTCTTGCGATTCGCTGAACATCCACCCCAACTCCTTTCCCTGCGATCGACACCATCAACGGTGTGACCGCCCGGGAGGAGCCGCCGGGCAACAAGCGAATCTAATCCTCGTGCTCGACAACCAGCGTCGGCAACAGTGAAGGGCCCACCACGCGACTCCCACCGTCCGGCTAGTTCACGGCCTCAACGGACCATAGGAACAACGACGTCACCCGGACAGCCACACACCCATTTTCAGCCCGGAACGGGCGCCCCGCCAGGGGCACTGGGGCTAGTCCGAAAATGGATGGTGAGTGGGCAGGCGGCAGCTCCTCACGGAGCGCAGCGAAGTCGGGAAGTGGTGGGTATGAGCAGGTCGATCAGGCTGCGGGTTCAAGAGTGACGTGGTAGCCGAGGGCTTCCAGTTGTCGGTCGTGGTGGTCGGCGCCGAGGTCGTTCCAGTGGGCGTTTGGGTCGGCCGTCTCGGACGATCTCATCGAGCAGAGACGAGTCCGGAACCACACGGTTCTCGTTGGCCTTGGACTCCTCGTGGACCACCTTGAGCATGGGCGTACCTTGCCGAAGCTGCAATGACTTGAAGATCATCCTCGGGAAGGGTGCACCCCTTCACGCCACCAGGCGGAGGGCTATCCACAGATTCTGATCATTACTTCATCGAATCAGCGCCGGCTCGGTCGAGTTGAACAAGCCCAGGGACCGTAACAGCGACTTCGACTCGGTGGTGGTCTCGAAGGGCATCCGTCGGCTGACGCGTCCGACGACAGGGTGCAGAGCCTGTGCGCCAAGGGGATGAGCACCCACGACACCTGCGAGCACCTTCGGCTGACCTACGGCGCGAAGGTGTCCCGCGCGAGACGATCGCGGACATCACCGACACGATCAACGAGGCGGTCAAGACCTGAGAACCGGCCGTTGGACGATGTCCACCAACGCCGGGTTGCTCACCGGCGAAGGCAACCAGCGCCTGGATTTGCACGAACACAGCTCGGACGTCAACAACTCGGCCCTTCCTGCTGACACATCCGCCCGGAGTGTGACATGTGATCCGCATTAATGACATGATGTGATCGATCATGAATGCCACGGTTGTGTTGGGGCAGCAGGGCAGGCTGGTCATCCCGGCTGAGGTGCGGGCCGCGCTCGGACTGGCCGCCGGAGATCGCCTGCACCTCTCGCTGACTGACGGGCGGCTCGTGCTCGAACGACCCCAGGACGCCGTGGCGCAACTTCGGGCACTCGGCTCGGCGATCTCGGATTCCCGGTCCCTGGTCGAGGAGCTGCTGGCCGAACGACGGCTGGCCGCAACCACCGAATGACAGTGCTCGACGCCTCGGCTGTCTTGGCACTGGTCCACGACGAGCCGGGTGCCGACGCGGTCGCCGCGGCGCCGCCCACCGCAACTCTCGGCTCGGTCAACCTGGCCGAGGTCATCGGCACGCTGGTCGAGGCAGACATCGACGTTCGCCGGGTACGGACGCTGCTCACGGCTGCCGGGGTGACTATCGAACCGCTCTCAGAACAAGATGCCGAACTGGCCGGCGCTCTGCGGTCCGTGCCCGGGGGACGGACCCTGTCCCTTGGTGACCGCTGTTGCCTGGCCCTGGCGGCTCGCAGCGAGCCCGCGGAGGTTCTGACCGCCGACCGAGCGTGGCCGATCTCGACCTTCCTACCGTCCGCGTACAACTGATCCGTTAGCCGATCCTCCTTGCCGAGCCTTCTTGCGCGGGCGGCCAGCAAGGTTCTTTTGGCTGGCTCAGCGACTACCTGAAAGGTGTAGCGGCGACACGCGCTTCGTCGATCCGATGGTGGTCAGCCGCCCGCGTGGCCTGGCCGCCACCGCGGAACAGGGAGTCGCCACCCGCATCCGTTCGGGTAGCCTCCCCTGACGGTGTCGCAAGGCGATGGAGGACTGCCGGTGGTGGCTGCAGCTGGTGGTCTCGAGGCGGCACTTGCGGCGACGGAGGAGCAGGTTGACGCCGCTCTGAAGGCGACTGCGGCAGTGACGCGTGAGCTGAGGAAGGCCAAGGCCGGTGCCGCTCGCGGGCAGTTGCGCGACCTGCGCCGCGCCCTCGGTGCGGCGGCCGTTCTCGCTGAGGATGCGGTCCGGGCCACGGAGGGCACGGCGGCGTCCTTCAGCTTTGACGACCAAGAGCACCTTGCCTCCGGCGCCTACACCCAGGAGTTGCTGGACGCGGCTTCCGCGCGGGACGTGGCGATGTTCGAGGCTGACCAGCGGCTGTTGTGCTACCCGTCGCTGATCAAGGTGCTTCCTGGGGACGCTGCGGTCGAGATCGACAGGCGCCGAGAGCGGCGGCTGCGCCCCTCGGTCTTGGTCGGGCTGCTCGCGCTCACCCAGGCGCGCCCGCCTCGGTTCCGGCCCGAGCCGTTCCTGGAAAGCTTGGCATCCGGATACGACCTGGTGCGCTCCCACCAGGAGCAGCGCGACGGTGCAGTGGTGCGCCTGGTAGACGTTTGGGGAGTGTTGACCCTCTTGCCTGGCCAGCAGCGTGACTACACCCGCCCGGAGTTTGCCCGCGACCTGTACCTGCTTGACTCCAGCGGCGTCGCGACCGCGAAGTCCGGCCGGGTGCTCCGCTGGCACGCCAGCTCGGGAACCCGAGGCTCGGGCACCCTCGCAACCGTGGCCAAGTCGGGCCAGCAGCAGCTGTACTGGGGCATTTCCTTTACGGAGGGCACGTGAGTGACTGGGTTGGCCCGGCCGGCGCGGTGCTTGGCGGTGGGGTGATGAGCTCGGACGCCTACGCGACCTTCCTTGGGGAGGAGTATCTGTCCTCCTACCTCCCGGCCGAGGGCGGGTCGGTCAAGGTCGTGGTGACCGGCGACGCCGATGTCGCCGACCGGTTCGAGCGGTCCTTGCGAGCCGTTACGGACCAACACAAGTGCCTGCTCGTGTGCCTGTCCGCTGAGACAACCAAGGCACACATGATCGACCAGGTCTTCTTCGCCGTGGCACGGCAGATCGACTGGGACCACGTCGCGGCGGCCATCGTTGGCGCCGCTTACGAAGAGATCGCCGTCCCCGCTTCCACCGGCCGCCTGAGCGTGGCCGAGGTGGCCGCTGACCACGACCTCGACCCGCGCGAGCTCTACCGCAGCATGCGGCGCCAGCTCGAGCGCACCCTGCTCGCCGACACCAGCCTGCCTCGGGAGCTGCGCCGAGCTCTGCTGCGGCTGGCTCAGGCGCGCCTGGGCAACAAAGACGTAACCCCCGCGGAGGTCAACGTCGTCCTCAGCTGGCTCACCGGCGAACCGGTCGGGCTGCGTGAGCTGCGCGAGGCGATGATCTATACGCGGGTCGGTCGTCACAACGCCCGAACACTGCTCACCTCAGTCGGGCGGCTCCTGCTGCGCACCGGGCACCGCGGACTGGTTCTCCACCTCGACCTGACGCGGCTGGCCGAAGTGCGCCGCCCCGCACTGCCCGAGCGCACCGGCATCTACTACAGCAAAGCGGCCGTACTCGACGCCTACGAGCTGCTCCGCCAGCTGATCGACGCGACCGACAACCTGGGCGGCATGCTGGTCATGGCGGTGGTCCCACCCGATCTCGTCAGCGACGAGAAGCGTGGCCTGCCCTCCTATGCCGCTCTGCAGCTCAGGGTGGCCGACGAGGTGCGGGATCGGCGCAGGCCGAACCCGTTCGCATCCCTCGTGCGTCTCGACGTGCGCCTGGAGGCCGTGCGGTGAGCCCCGAACCCCAGTGGGGCCACGCCCGCCTCGCGCGACGGCGCGCCATCGAGGCACTGCGCAGTGGAGTGCCCAACGCCGATGCCGTCATCGCCCTCGGCTCCGGCCAGAGCGACATCGAGGATCGGTTCACCGGGCTGCTCGATGACGTCGGCAACCCGCGGCACGGTCGGCACGCTCGGGCCTCGATGCTGCTCGGCGCCGGCTTCGGGGAGGGCAAGAGCCACCTGCTGACCCACCTCGGCCACCTCGCGACCTCAGCCGGCTTCGTGGTCAGCACCGTCGTGATCAGCAAGGAGACGCCGCTGTACGACCCCGCGAAAGTGTTACGCGCCGCCGTGGGGTCCGCGGTGGCCCCCGACGGCGCCCGCGACGTCGTCGCTGAGGCTGCGGCGGGGTTGGACACGGACAGTCCCGGCTACGCCGAACTGCTCCGGTGGCTGCGCGGACCCGGCCGGGACCTGAACGAGCGCTTCGACGCGACCCTCCTGCTTCACCGACGACTTACCAGCGACGCGCCCGCCGACGAGGAGTTCCTCGACACCATCGTCCGATTCTGGGCCGGTGACCCACTGCCCGTACCGGCCCTGCGTCGCCAGCTCAAGGCCGTCGGAGAGGCAAAGACGTTCTCGTTCTCCCCGATCAAGGCCCGGGAACTGGCCCGCCAGCGCCTCCGGTTCTTGCCTCGGTTCCTGCGGGCAGCGGGGCACACCGGCTGGGTGGTTCTCTTCGACGAGGTCGAGCTGATCGGCCGGTACTCGTTGCTGCAAAGGGGCCGGTCCTACGCAGAGCTGGCCTGGTGGCTCGACGGCGACGCCGAGAGCGAGGGCGAACCCCTGGTCGCCGTCGCGGCGATGACAGACGACTTCGAGGCAGCGGTACTGATCGACAAGAACGACCGCGACGTGCTGCCACGAAGGCTGCGGGACAAGCAGACCAAGGAGTACGCCGAGACCGCCGCCCTGGCAGAAGTGGGGATGCGGCACATCGAGCGTGACCTCCTCCCCCTGGTGCCACCTGACGAGGCAGAACTGGACCGCACCTACCGCACCTTGCGCCAGCTGCATGCGGACGCCTACGGCTGGGAGCCGCCGGACGTCGCGGGACTCCAGCGTCTCGGGGCGACCAGGATGCGCCAGTATGTTCGCGCCTGGATCAACGAATGGGATCTCGTCCGTCTTGACCCCGGTTACCGACCCGCCACGCAGGTTGTCGACGTGCTGGCCAACTACGGAGAACTCGCGGGGCTCGAGGACGGCACCTCCTGACCAGAACGGCACGACGTGGCTCAGCTGGCCGACAAGACCCCGGAGCCGAGTGCCACCAGAAGTGCCACACCCACGGCCAGTCGATACCAGACGAACGTCGTGATGCTGTGGTGGGCGACGAAGCGCAGCAGCCAGGCCACCGCGGCGTACGCGATCACGAAGCTGACCACGGTGGCCACCACGGTCTCAGTGACGCCGATGCCGCCGGACAGCGCCGACGGCAGCTCGTAGATGCCGGCGGCGACCAGCGCCGGAATCGAGAGGAAGAACGACATCCGGGTGGCCGCCACCCGGTCGAGGCCGACGAACAGACCGGCCGAGATGGTGGCCCCGGAGCGCGAGACGCCGGGGATTAGTGCGATGCACTGCACCACGCCGATCAGCAGCGCGTCGCGCAGCGTGACTGAGTTCTCGCCGCGGGTCTGTCTGCCCACGCGTTCGGCCAGCACCATGACCGCGCTCCAGGCGATGAGCGCGCCGGCGACCCACCACAGGTTGCGCAGCGGGCCGGTGACCAGCGGCTCCCCGAGCTTGCCGACGATCAGGATCGGGATGGTGCCGGCGATCACGTACCAGCCGAAGCGGTGGTCGAAGGTGCCACGGTGCTCAGGCTTGACCAGCCCGAGCACCCAGGCGCGCACGATGCGCACTATGTCGCGGCGAAAGAAGACGATGACCGCCGCGATCGCCCCGACCTGGATCACGGCGGTGAAAGCGGTGACGGAGTCGTCGTCGATCGGTAGCCCGACCAGCTGCTCGGTGATCGTCAGGTGACCGGTGCTGGAGACCGGCAGGAACTCGGTGAGCCCCTCGACCACCCCCAGCAGCAGCGCTTGCAACAGGTCCATGATCGGGTCAGTCTCCGAGTCCGGTGTCGGCGAGCAGGCGGGCTGTGGTGCGCAGGGTGGCTGACCGCTCTTCCTCGGAGCGGGCATGCGGCACGACGTTGAGCATCGTCACGCCGGCCCCGGCGTAGGCATGCAGCCGCTCGGCGATGCGCTCCTCCGGGCCGATCAGGGCCGTCGCGTCGATGAGCTCACGAGGCACGGCCGCGGCGGCGTCCCGCGAGCGGGCATCGAGGTAGAGGTCCTGGATCTTGGCAGCGGCGTCGGCGAACCCCAAGCGCCCGGCCAGGGCGTTGTAGAAGTTCTGCGCCCGGCTGCCCATCCCGCCGACGTAGAGGGCCGTGTACGCGCGTAGCTGGTCCGCGCAGGCCTCGACGTCCTCCCCTAGTACGACGGGGACGTTCACGGCGATGTCGATGTCCGCGACGGTCCGGCCGGCGCGGGCGGCTCCGGTGCGTAACGGCTGCATCGAGACCTCGGCGTGCTCGGGTGCGAAGAAGACGCCGAGCCAGCCGTCGGCGATCTCGCCGACCAGCTCGAGGTTGCGAGGACCGACCGCGGCCAGGTAGAGCGGGATGTCGCTGCGGCACGGTTGCAGCATCAGCTTGAGCGGCTTACCCGGGCCGCCAGGCAGCGGCAGCCTGAAGTGCTCCCCCTGGTGGACGACGGTGCGGCGGTCCAGCGCGAGCCGGACCACCTCGACGTACTCGCGGGTGCGGGCGAGCGGCTGGTCGAAGCGCACCCCGTGCCAACCCTCGGACACCTGCGGCCCCGAGACGCCGAGCCCCAGCCGGAACCGCCCCCGCGACAGCGTGTCGAGGGTGGCGGCGGTCATGGCGGTCATCGCTGGTGTGCGGGCGGGGATCTGCAGGATGGCGCTGCCGACGTCGATGCGCTGGGTCCGGGCGGCGATCCAGCTGAGCAGCGTCACCGCGTCGGAGCCGTAGGCCTCGGCGGCCCAGACGCAGGAGAACCCCAGCTCCTCGGCCTGCAGGGCCAGGCGGACGGGTCCCGTGGCGTCGCCGGCGGTGAGATAGCCGAGGTTGAGGCCCAAACGCACGACGGCGAGCCTAGCCGCGGCCGGCTGAGCCGCCTCGATACCCTGCGGCGCATGCGGCAGCGACGCCTGGGCGCCAACGGCCTGTCGGTCTCCCGCCTAGGTCTCGGCACCTGGCTGTGGGGCCGTGACACCGATGAGCACGAGGCCCGCGAGCAGCTGGTCGCCTTCGTCGAGGCCGGCGGCACGCTCGTCGACACCGCTGCCGGCTACGGCGACGGCGTGTCGGAGACCCTGCTGGGACGGTTGCTCCGCGAGGTCGCGAGCGCCGAGGAGATCGTGGTGTCGACGAAGGCCGGGCTCGGCGCCCGCCGGGGTGCACGGGTGACCGACACCTCACGCGGGTCGTTGCTGCGCCAGCTCGACGGCTCCCTGAAACGGCTCGGTGTCGACGCGGTGGACCTTTGGCAGGTTCATCTGTGGTCCGACGACGTGCCCTGGACGGAGACCCTCGGCGCGCTGGACACGGCGGTCAGCACCGGCCGGGCGCGCTACGTCGGCGTCTCGAACTACTCCGGGTGGCAGACCGGCCTGGCCCACGCATGGCAGGCCGCGGTGCCCGGACGGGCGCCAATCGCGTCGACCCAGGTCGAGTACTCCTTGCTCAACCGGTCGGTCGAGCACGAGGTGCTGCCGGCGGCCCGGGCGCTCGGTCTCGGCTTGCTCGCCTGGTCACCGCTGGGGCGCGGTGTGCTGACCGGCAAGTACCGCACCGGCATTCCGGCAGACTCGCGCGCCGCCTCTTCGCATCTGGACCACACGGTTACCGGCTACCTCGACAGCGACAGCAGGAGCGTCGTCGAGGCGGTGGTACGCGCCGCCGAGGGCTTGTCGCTCACTCCGGCCGAGGTCGCGCTGGCCTGGCTGCGCGACCGCCCGGGCGTGACCAGTGCCATCCTCGGCGCCCGTACCGCGGCCCAGCTGCGGGGGACGTTGAGCGCCGAGGACGTCGATCTGCCGCAGGCGATCGTCTCCGCGCTCGACGACGTGTCGTACGACGGCGCCGACGAACTGTGACGGCTCCAGACCCGTGGGCGGCGCTCGACGACGTCACAGCCTCACCGGCGGCCGTTGACGCGCAGGCCGCCGAGCTGGTCGCCGAGCTCGAACTCGACGACGTGCGGCGGGCGGCCGGACTCACCAGCTGGCTGGTCCGGCGAGCTTGCCTCGATGGCTCGACCGCGCTGCCGGCGGGCACGCTGGCAGCAGCGCTGCGGGGTTTCGGCATCACCGACCCGGTGCCCGGGGTGGGCGCAGCCGACGACGCCGGCCGGGTGGTGGCGATACCCGAGGAGCGGCTGCTGGCGCCTCCCGAGGTGGCCGCCGCGGAGGAGACCGTGGCCGAGGAGCTGGGCCGGCTGCTGGTCGAGCCGAGAGCCACCGGGCCGCCGCTGTCAGACCGCGCAGCCGCACTGGAGCTCGCCTGCTCTGCGGGCGTCCTGGTCGTCGTCGACGACCCCCGGGCCTCCGTGCAGGCCTGGCTCGACGACCTGGCGGCCGCGGATGTGGTGGTCATCGAGGCCGCTCACCGACTCGAGCTGGCCGACGCAGCGACGGTGCTGACCGGGCTCGGTGACGGTCACCGCGTCGTGCTGCTCGGGGACCCGGCGCAGCTGCAGCCGCTAGGCCCAGGTCGGCTCTTCGCCGATGTCCTGGCCAGTGGCGTCGTGCCGGTCGTCGAGCTGCCACCGGAGTCGAGTGCCGGCGGGCACGGCTCGCCGCTGCAAGAGCTGGCGGCAGCCGTACGCGCCGGACGCCTGCCACCGGTGGACCCGGCCCAGCACGAGGTGGTCGTCACACCGGTTGCCGACGTGGCGCAGGCCATCACCCGAACGGTCCAGCTGGTGACCTCGTCGGTGCCGCGCGTGCTCGCGGTCGGCCCCCAGGACACGCGCGTGCTGACCGTGCGGACCGGAGGAGCGCTCGGTGCGCTCGCTCTGCAGCGCGAGCTCGCCACCGCGGGTTCGACCGTCGAGGCGAGCGCCGTGCACAGCGTGGCCGGTCAGCGGTTCGAGGCGGTCGTGCTGGTGGTTCCGGCTGAGGCGGCCGGCTCACTGAGCCGGTCGCTGCTGCTCTCCGTGCTCGCCATGACCGGACGACACCTGTCGATCGTGCACCAGGCAGGCGGCGCGCTGGCCGAGGCGGTCACACACCGCCCACACCCGCCGCGCCGGACCCGCCTGGCTGCGCTGCTGCGCGAGTGCGTGCTCGGACCGGACGAGGGCGGCGACTGAGCGGCTCCGGTATGGCAGTCTGGGCGCCGATGGACTTCGAGTTCCAACGCATGTGGCTGCCCCGGACGCACAGCCGGTCGGCAGTACGTCGGCTGCTGACCGAGGCGGCGGAGCACGGCGGATGGGAGCTCGACCGGCTGCGGCTGTTCCCCGACGGCGCGCGTCGGGTCGTGCTGCGCCGCCGGATCATCCGGGTGCGTCGCACGCTCTAGCCGGGCGCTGGGCGTGCGGCGCGCTCACGCCGAGTCGAGGAACCGGTCGAGCACCCGCGCGCCGAAGTGCAGAGCGTCCACCGGGACCCGCTCGTCGATGCCGTGGAAGAGAGCGGTGAAGTCCAGGTCGGCTGGCAGCCGCAGCGGTGTGAAGCCGAAGGAGCGGATGCCCAGGCGGTCCCAGGCCTTCGCGTCGGTGCCACCGGACATGAGGAATGGCGCGACGTGGGCGTCCGGGTCCTCGGCGAGCAGTGCCGTGGTCATCGCATCCACGAGGTCGCCGCTGAACTCGGTCTCCAACGCGACGTCGCTGATCTCCACATCGATCTCGATGCGGTCACCGACCAGCGCTCGGACCTGCTCGATGAACGTCTCTCGCTGGCCGGGCAGAAAGCGTCCGTCGACCCGCGCGACAGCCTCACCGGGCACCACGTTGACCTTGTAACCAGCCTGCAGCATGGTCGGGTTCGTCGTGTTGCGGATGCCGGCGCCGACCATCCGGGCGGCCGGTCCGAAGGCCGCGATGAGCTCGTCGGGGTCGTCGCCGCCGCCGTGGGTCAACTCGCGCACCTTCGTCAGCAGCGACTGCATCGACGGACCGGGTGCGACCGGCCACTCGTGCTCGCCGATCGCGGCGACCGCCCGGGCCAGCGCGCTGACCGCGTTGTCGGGGTGCCGCATCGAGCCGTGTCCGGCGGTGCCGCGCGCGGTCAGCCGCAGCCAGGCCATGCCTTTCTCCCCCGACTCGACGAGGTACAGCCGCTGCCCTCCGACCACGGTCGAGAAGCCGCCCACCTCACCGATGGCCTCGGTGCACCCTTCGAACCAGTCGGCGTGCTCCTCGACCAGCCAGTGCGCGCCCTTGCGGCTGCCGGACTCCTCATCGGCGGTGAACGCCAGGACCACCGGCCGCCGTGGGGCGGCGCCGGCGGCCCGCCGGGCCCGGACCACCGAGAGCAGCATCGCGTCGAAGTCCTTCATGTCGACCGCTCCCCGGCCGTACACGTAGTCGTCGACGACCTCAGCAGCGAACGGGTCGACCGACCAGTCGGCTGCCTGCGCCGGCACGACGTCGAGGTGGCCGTGCACGAGCAACGGCGACGCCTGCGGATCGGCCCCCTCCCAGCGGGCCAGCACACTGGCGCGGCCCGGTGCCGACTCCACGATCATTGGGTCCAGCCCGGCGTCGGACAAGGCACCCGCCACGTATTCGGCGGCCTTGCGCTCCCCCGGCCCGGAGTCGTCGCCGAAGTTGCTGGTGTCCAGCCGGATCAGCTCACGACAGTGCTCGACGACCTCGGCAGTGACGTCGTAGGGGCGGGGCTCGGCGACGGTTTCCATGGCCCCATCCTGCACCGCGTGGGCTGCTCGGGCGACGCCGCTGCCGGCTCCGGCCAGGCAGCGGATTTGGTAGTGTGACGCCGCTCGGCACGCCTCGTGCCGGCCTCGTCCGGGTGGCGGAATAGGTAGACGCGCTAGCTTGAGGTGCTAGTGCCCGTAATAGGGCGTGGGGGTTCAAGTCCCCCCTCGGACAC
>JBBSGC010000038.1:0-15836 GCA_038254525.1 Propionibacteriales bacterium
ACGTGGCGCAGCCGAACAGCAAGCAGACCGGGACCGGCAAGGCAGCGGCGAAGCGCGCACCGGCGAAGGGTGCGGTGCAGAAGGCACCGACGAAGGCACCGGCCAAGCAGGCGCCAGTAAAGGCACCGGCCAAGAAGGCACCGGCCAAGAAGGCACCGGCCAAGAAGGCAACGGTAAAGGCACCGGCCGAGCAGGCGCCCGCCAAGCAGGCACCGGTGAAGGCGCCGGCTGCTGGTCACTCGTCGACAGACGGCACCGTCGCCGAGGCCGCAGTCCCGGCGCCGGATGGGCAGCCGGCATCAGCGCTGGTGGTGCGCGCCGACGAGAAGCCGTGGACCGCCGCGGAACTGGCCGAGGTGCATGGTCACCTGGCTCAGGACCGGACCCGGCTGCGCTCCGAGATGGCCGCTGTGGAGCAGGGCATCGCCGACCTGCTGCGCGACAGCAGCGAGGGTGCGGGCAGCGACCAGGCCGATGTGGGCGCAACGACGTTGGAGCGCGACGCCGAGATGTCGCTGGCCAACAACGCGCGAGACATGCTGTTCCAGATCGACCGGGCACTGGCCAGGATCGACGACGGCTCCTACGGTGTCTGCGAGTCCTGCGGCAACCCGATCGGCAAGCAGCGGTTGATGGTGTTTCCCCGTGCCACACTGTGCCTGACATGCAAGCAGCGCGAGGAGCGTCGCTGAGCCCCGCCGGCGACAAGGACGCCTCGGCAGTCACCGCACCAGCATCGCGGCGGGTCCGCCTGTTCGCCGCCGTCGCCATCGTGGCGTATCTCGCCGACGTGGTGAGCAAGGTCTGGGCGGTGCGCAGCCTCACCGGGCGCGGACCGGTTGCCGTGGTTCCTGGCGTCCTGGATCTGCACCTGACCCGCAACCCGGGGGCGGCCTTCAGCACGGTCACCGGACTGACGTTGGTGCTGAGCCTGGTCGCGCTCGCTGTCGTGGTGGTGCTGGTGCGGATGGCCGGCCGACTGCGAGACGGGGGCTGGGCGGTCGCCCTCGGACTGCTGCTTGCCGGCGCGCTGGGCAACCTGACCGACCGGGTGTTCCGCGAGCCCGGGTTCATGCGCGGGCAGGTCGTCGACTTCCTCGAGCTTCCCCACTGGCCGATCTTCAATATCGCCGACACCGCGATCAGCGTGGCGGCGTTGATCATCGTCGTACAGTCCGCGCGGGGCGTCGGCCTCGACGGCCGGCGAGATCCGGGCACCGAGCAGGGAGCGGCATGACCCGGCGCAGCCTTGCGGTGCCAGACGGCCTGGCCGGGGAGCGGGTCGACGCCGCCCTGGCCCGGCTGCTCGGCCTGTCGCGCACCAAGGCGGCGCACCTGGTGCAGGCCGGTGGAGTGCTGCTCGACGGAGCGCCGCCCGGCAAGTCCGACCGGGTCAGCGGCGGGGCGTGGCTGGACGTCGATCTGCCGGAGCCGGCACCAGTGGCGGCGGCACGGGAGACCGCCGCCGGGCTGCGCACGGTGCACGACGACGACGACCTCGTGGTCGTCGACAAGCCTGCGGGCGTCGCCGCCCATCCCAGTCCGGGCTGGTCCGGCCCGACTGTCGTCGGCCAGCTGGCGGCGGCCGGCATCATGGTGGCAGCCGGCGGAGCCGCTGAGCGCCAGGGCGTCGTGCACCGGCTGGACGTCGGGACCAGCGGGCTGATGGTGGTCGCGAAGACCGCGCGCGCCTACACGGCGCTGAAGCGGGCGTTCAAGGCGCGCGCGGTCGACAAGGTCTACCACGCGCTCGTCCAAGGCCATCCCGACCCACTGGTCGGGACCGTCGACGCACCGATCGGACGGCACCCCCGGCACGACTACAAGTTCGCCGTGGTCGCCGGAGGGCGGGAGAGTGTCACGCACTACCGGACCCTCGAGGCCCACCGCTTCGCCAGCCTGCTGGAGGTCCGGCTGGAGACCGGGCGCACCCACCAGATCAGGGTGCACCTCAGCGCCCTGCACCACCCGTGTGTCGGGGACCTGACCTACGGAGCGGACCCAACCTTGGCCCGGCGCGTCGGCCTGGACCGGCAGTGGCTGCACGCCATGCGCCTCGGCTTCGAGCACCCCGGGACCGGTCTCCGGGTGGACTATTCCTCGCACCACCCCGACGACCTGCTGCACGCGCTGGACGTGGTCCGTGACGAGGGCTGACCCGGGCGGCTGGACGGCGCGACCGGCTACCGCAGCCGACGCGGAGGTGGCCGGCCGGATCCTGTGCCGGTCGCGGGCCGAGGCCGAGGCGACCGGCACGATGCCGGCCGGCGTGCACACCGAAGCGGACTCGATGCGGCACGTCCGCGACGACGTGCTGCCGCACCGCGAGGTCTGGCTCGTGGAAGCCGATGGCGCCGCGGTGGCGATGATGGTGCTCGGTCAGGAATGGCTCGATCACCTCTATGTGCGCGCCGCGTACTCCGGGAGGGGCATCGGTTCTGCTCTGGTTGAGCTGGCCAAGGTGCGCCGACCCGACGGTTTCGGGCTGTGGGTCTTTGCCACCAACGTGCCGGCCCAGCGGCTCTACGAGCGGCACTGCCTGGTCGCGGTGGAGCGCACCGACGGGCGTGACAACGAGGAGCACAGCCCCGACATCCGCTACCGGTGGCGGCCGGGAACCGACCAGCGATCGACTGGTTGTGTCGTGGCCTCGTGGCAGCCTGACGTCCCGTAGGCTCGTTTTCCCCGACCGGTCCGCAACCCTCTGGGGAGGCCCCGCACCGATGCCGAGCAACGCCTCGTTCGTGCACCTGCACGTCCACACCGAGTACTCCATGCTCGACGGGGCGGCCCGGCTCGGCGAGCTGTTCGAGGCCACGGCGGCGATGGGCATGCCGGCGCTGGCGATGACCGACCACGGCAATGTCTTCGGCGCCCACGACTTCTACCGCCAGGGCCGGGCAGCCGGCGTCAAACCGATCATCGGCATGGAGGCCTACCTGACGCCGGGCACCTCCCGCAGCGAGCGCAAGCGGGTGCGCTGGGCCGAGGGGGGCGAGGACGACGTCTCGGGCGGCGGCGCCTACACGCACCTGACCCTGCTGGCCGAGAGCACGCAGGGCATGCACAACCTCTTCCGGCTCGCCAGCCGCTCCAGCCTCGAGGGCTTCTTCTACCGGCCGAGGGCCGACCGTGAGCTGCTCGCCGAATATTCGCAAGGGCTGATCGCGACCACCGGTTGTCCCTCGGGCGAGGTCCAGACCTGGTTGCGGATCGGCGACTATGCGCAGGCGCGGGCCAGTGCGGCCGAGCTGCGCGACATCTTCGGTCCAGGCAACTTCTACCTCGAGCTGATGGACCACGGTCTGGCCGTCCAGGAGCGCGTGCGCGACGGCCTGCTGCGGCTCGCCCGTGATCTGTCGCTCCCGGTGATCGCCACCAACGACCTGCACTACACCCACGCGGAGGACGCCGACACCCACGAGGCGCTGCTGTGCGTGCAGTCGGGGAAGACGCTGGCCGACCCCAACCGGCTCAAGTTCGACGCCCGCGAGTTCTATCTCAAGTCGCCGCTGCAGATGCGGACCCTCTGGGAGGACACCTACGGGATGAGCGAGGCGTGCGACAACACCTTGCTTGTCGCCGAGCGCTGTGACGTCGCCTTCGACGAGGACGCCGACCACATGCCGCGGTTCCCCGTCCCGGCCGGCGAGACCGAGGAGTCGTGGTTCGCTCGCGAGGTCGAGGCGGGACTGCTGCGACGCTATCCGCGCGGGATCAGCCAGCAGGTGCGCGCACGCGCCGACTACGAGGTCGGCGTGATCTTGCAGATGGGCTTCGCCGGCTACTTCCTGGTCGTGGCCGACTTCATCAACTGGGCAAAGGGGCGCGGCATCCGGGTCGGCCCCGGACGCGGCTCCGGTCCCGCCTCGATCGCCGCCTACGCGCTGCGCATCACCGACCTCGACCCGCTCGTACACGGACTGATCTTCGAGCGGTTCCTCAACCCCGACCGGGTCTCCATGCCCGACTTCGACGTCGACTTCGACGAGCGCCGCCGCGGGGAGGTGATCCGCTACGTCAGCGAGAAGTACGGCGACGACCGGGTCGCGCAGATCGTCACCTACGGCACGATCAAGGCCAAGCAGGCGGTCAAGGACTCGGCCCGCGTGCTCGGTTACCCATTCGCCCTTGGCGACCGGATCACCAAGGCCATGCCCGCGGCAGTGATGGGCAAGGACGTGCCGCTGTCCAAGATCTTCGACAGCGGCACGTCGCGCTACAACGAGGGCGGGGAGTTCCGGGCACTCTATGAGTCGGACACCGACGTACGCACGGTCGTCGACATGGCCAAGGGCCTCGAGGGCCTCAAGCGCCAGTGGGGTGTGCACGCCGCCGGTGTGATCATGTCCAACGAGCCGCTGATCGACGTGATACCGATCATGCGCCGCGAACAGGACGGCGCGGTCATCACCCAGTTCGACTACGCGACCTGCGAGCGGCTCGGGCTGGTCAAGATGGACTTCCTCGGGCTGCGCAACCTGACGGTCCTCGACGACGCGCTGGCCAACATTGTGGCCAACCGCGACCAGGTGGTGGTGCTGGAGGACCTGCCGCTTACCGACGAGACGACCTTCGCGCTGCTCGCCGGTGGGGAGACCCTCGGTGTCTTCCAGCTCGACGGCGCTCCGATGCGGGCACTGCTGCGCTCCATGTGCCCGGACAGCTTTGAGGACATCTCCGCCGTGGGGGCGCTCTACCGTCCGGGCCCCATGGGTGCCAACTCGCACAACGACTACGCCGACCGCAAGACCGGGCGCAAGCCGGTCACGCCCATCCACGGCGAGCTCGCGGAACCGCTGGAGGAGATCCTGGGCGACACCTATGGCCTGATCGTCTATCAGGAGCAGGTGATGGCCATCGCCCAGAAGGTCGCCGGCTACAGCCTCGGACAGGCCGATCTGCTGCGCCGCGCCATGGGCAAGAAGAAGAAGGCGGAGCTGGATGCGCAGTTCGAGACGTTCTCCGCAGGCATGGCGGTGCGCGGCTACACACCGGGTGCGATCAGCACGTTGTGGAACATCCTGCTGCCCTTCTCCGACTATGCGTTCAACAAGGCGCACTCGGCGGCCTACGGGCTGGTGTCGTACTGGACGGCCTACCTCAAGGCCAACTACCCGGCCGAGTACATGGCTGCGCTGCTGACCAGCGTCAAGGACGACAAGGACAAGATGGCGCTCTATCTCGGGGAGTGCCGCCGGCTGCAGATCGACGTCCTGCCGCCCGACGTCAACGAGTCCGACGCAACCTTCACCCCGGTCGGCCAAGACATCCGGTTCGGGCTGCTGGCGGTCCGCAACGTGGGAGCCAATGTCGTGTCGGGCATCGTGGAGGCCCGCAGCTCCAAGGGGAAGTTCACCGACTTCGCAGACTTCATGGACAAGGTGCCGGCGGTCGCCTGCACGAAGAAGGTGGTGGAATCGCTGGTCAAGGCCGGCGCGTTCGACTCCGCGGGCCACCGGCGGCGGGCGCTGGTGGCGATCCATGAGGACGCCGTTGACCAGTACGCCGACATCAAGCGCAACGAAGCCATCGGCCAGGACTCGCTGTTCGGCGGCCTCGACGACGACGCCTTCGGTGGCGCCTCGGTCCGGGTGCCCGACATCGAGGAGTGGGACCGGCAGACGCTGCTGGGGTTCGAGCGCGAGATGCTCGGTCTCTACGTCTCCAGCCACCCGCTGCTGGGGCTCGAGCATGTGCTGTCGAGGTGCTCTGACTGCACGATCGGTGTCCTGCTCGTCGATGAGGCCCGCGGCGACAACACCCCGATCACGGTCGGTGGCCTGATCACCGGCGTCCAACGCAAGATGACGCGCAAGGGCGACACCTGGGCGATCATCACCCTCGAGGACCTCGAGGGCTCCATCAACGTGATGCTGTTCCCCTCCACCTACCAGCTGGCGGCGCCGCTGCTCGTCGAGGACGCGATAGTTCTGGTGAAGGGCCGGGTCCGGCGCGGCGACGACGTACCCGAGATTGCGGCGACCGAGGTCACGATCCCCGACCTCGCCCCCGGCGACGGACCGGTCGTCATCACGCTGCCGGCGACCCGCTGCACACCGCCGACTGTCGAGAGCCTCAAGGACGTGCTCAGCACGCATCCGGGAGCGGCCGAGGTGCACCTGCGGCTGAGCATGGCCTCGGGCACCACGGTCTGGCGGCTGGACGAGCGGCTGCGGGTGACGCCCAGCTCCTCGCTGATGGCCGACCTGAAGGCACTGCTCGGTCCGGCCTGCCTGGGCCGCAACTGAACCGCCGTCCGGCCGGCTGGGCGTGCCGTCGTCCGGGAAGCCGGCCGCAGCGGGTGCCCGACGTAGGATCGGGCGTCGTGCACCCGTCTGAGCCTGCGCAGCAGTGGGCCACCACGGCAGCGCCGCTTCCCGGGGAGACCGGCCAGGACCCGGCCCATCCGGTAGCGCTGCCGCAGGTGAGCCGCGCGGAGCTGGTCCGGGCCACGGCGCTGACGGTCCTGCTGGCCGCCCTCGCGGGCTCGGTGTCCGCCGCGCTCTGGGCGGTCGTGGCGGACCCGCCCTACTCGCTGGTCACCGCGGGAAACGCCGTCATGGACGGACCCCAGCTCGCCCGCGAGTTCGGTGTCGACGTTGCCTTCGCGTGGACCTGCGCCCTGCTCGCCGTCCCGTTCGGGATCTTCGTGGGCTGGCGCTGGTACCGCAACCGCTGGCCGCAGGCGGCGGTCCTGGCCGCCGCCGCCGGCCTGGCGGGGCTGGTCGCGTGGCAGCTCGGCATCCACCTGGGCCCACCCGACCCGGTGGGCGTGCTGGCGACCGCGTCCCGGGGGGACCGCATCCTCGAGCCGCTGGCCGTCCACGCCAGGGGCTTGCTGCTGGTCTATCCGTGCGGTGCCCTGCTCGGCTTCATCGGTGCGGTGGCCGTGGCGGACCGCCGGCGAGCTACACCTGCTGTTCGCCGATAGGGGGTTTCCAGCGGCTGGGCCCGGACTACGCTGGCCCCGGTCACCACCGCGGGGGTCGCGGCACGTCCACCGGGCAGTCTCCGGCGCTCCCTGCACCGAGGTCGAGCGGAAGTGAGAAACTCGTGTCCAGCGATCAGCCGCCCAACAGTGGTCCATGGCAGCAGCCAAGCAGCAGCCCGTGGCAGCAGCCCGGCGGCGGTCCGGGCCAGCAGCAGCCCGGCAGCTGGCAGTCGCAGCCGGAGTGGGTGAGCGGCGGCCCCGCCGGGGCGCCGGCTCCGCGCAGGCGCAAGCGGGGGCTCGCCATCGGCGCGGGCGCGGGTGTGCTGGCGATCATGGCCGGTGTCGGCATCGTCTACGCGTACCAGACCCTCAGCGGCGGTGGGCCGCAGCCCGCCGAGGCGGTGCCCGCGAGCGCCGTCGCCTATCTGCGCCTTGACCTGGACCCCTCGGCGGCGCAGAAGGTCAACGCGTTCCGCCTGCTGCGCTCGGTCCCCGACTTCGAGAAGTCGACGGGCATCAGCAGCGACAAGGACGACCTGCGCCGGCTCGTATACGACGCGGTCTCCGCCGACCTCAACTGTGGCCTCTCCTACGACCAGGACATCGCGCCGTGGATCGGCGACCGGGCTGCGGTCGCGGTCGTTCCGGTCGACGACACCGCAACCGGCGAGATCGTGCTGCAGGTCAAGGACTCGGGCAAGGCCAAGGCGGCTGTGCCGGCGATCGAGAAGTGCGCAGCCGCTCAGTCGGGGAGCACGCTGGGGGTCGACTTCGTCGGCGACTACATGGTGATGACCGAGAGCAAGTACCTCGACTCGATAGTCAGCGCCGCCGGCTCCTCGCCGCTGTCGGGAGACTCCGGCTTCACCTCCGACATGAGCTCGCTCGGCGAGCAGGGGATTGCCTCGTTCTGGTACGACATCGACGGCGCTCGTGAGATCCCGCAGGTTCAGGACGCGATGGGCGGCTCGGGGTTCGGCTCGATGGCCGGCGTGCACTCGGTCTTCGGCGCCGCGCGCGCCGGCAGCGACTACCTCGAGCTCGCCGTGCAGGCTCGGGCCGACCAGTCCGTGACGACCGACGTGAGCAACCCGGTTGCCAACCTTCCGGACACCACGATGGCCGCCGCATCGGTCTCGGGGGGCGGCCAGCTGCTCACCGACAACTGGGACAAGCTCGTCGCCGCGTTGGACAGCGCGTCTGGTGGCCAGGCGTTGTCGGCGATTAGCTCCTTCGAGAGCTCGACCGGGCTGAGCCTGCCCGATGACGCCGCCACGCTGCTCGGTGACAACGTGACGCTCGCCCTCGACGGCGAGGGCTTCACCTCCGATGCCCTGTCCAGCCAGAACCCCTTCGACGCGCTCGGGTTCGGGGCCCGGTTCACCACCGACCCGCAGGAGGTCCAGCATGTCATCGACACGCTGCAGTCGGCGTTGTCGGCTCAGGGGGCTCCGATACAGCTGATCACCCGGAGCACCAGCGACGGGCTCGTCGTGGCCAGCAACGACGGCTACGCAGGCCAGCTGGCCGCCGACGGAAACCTGGGCAGCTCCGACACCTTCACGACCGCCGTCCCGAACGCCAGCTCGGCGTCCGGCGTGCTCTACGTCGATATGGACAAGCTGGGTTCGGCGCTGGCGGCGGTCAACCAGCAGGATGCCGCGGACAAGATCGCTCCGCTGCGTGCCGTGGGGCTCAGCGTCCAACAGCTCAACGGTGACACCCTGCAGGCGACACTCCGGGTCACCTTCGACGGCTGAGCGGTTCCGCGGCCGGTCCGGTGCCAACCGGTTGAGCCTGGGCGGCTCAGCTGCGGGCGATCGGGGCAGTGACCGCCTCGGTGGCTGCCACGAGCGCGGCCGAGGCCAGCTCGACCTCGAGTCCCCGGCGCCCTCCCGACACGAGCACCGTCCGATGTTGCAGCGCGCTCTCGTCGACGACCGTGGGCAGCCGCCGGCGCTGGGCGAGGGGCGAGATGCCCCCCAGCACATAACCGGTGCTGCGCTCCGCGTCGCCCGGATCGGCCATGGCCGCGCGCTTGCCGCCGAGCACGCCCGCCAACGCCTTGAGGTCAAGGCTGGCCGCAACTGGGACCACTGCGACCACAAGCCGGTCGTCGACCCGGGCCAGCAACGTCTTGAAGACCCGCGCCGGATCCGTGCCGAGCGCATGGGCGGCCTCCATGCCGTAACCCTGTGCCCGGACATCGTGCGGGTAGGAGTGGATCGTGAACGTCACCCCGAGCCGCTCGAGCAGGGCCGTAGCCGGCGTGCGCGACTGGCTCCCGGCCTGCTTGCCCATCCGACGCCCGGCCCTTCGCTCGGTTAGTTGGGCGACCAGGCAGTGCGGGCCAGGTCGGTCGCTGGGAGACTTGGCACGGCTCGCATCGCGGTCAGCTCGTCGCCGATCATGACGGTGACCAGCCGTAGCCGCTCGGCGGTGTCCGGCGCCTCCAGCAGCTGCTGTCGTTCACGCAACGTCAGCGATGCGGTGGCCGCGAGCACGTAGGAGAGCTCCTGCGGGTTTGTCGGCAGCTCGTCGTCGGGCAGCTCGGGACCGCTCTGGGAGGCAAGCGCCTGACGGTAGCGCTCGAACGCGTCCCGGGCCGCTTCGTCGGCGGCGACCACGCCTATGCCGGCATGCTCACCGAGATAGGTCACGTCTCCGACCAGGTAGTCGCCCGAGGTGTCCATCGCCTCCAGGCGCAGCCGGCGCCGACCGACGACGGCTATGTCGAAGCGCCCGTCGGCGTACGCCCGGTTCGCCACCAGCAGAGCCTCGCAGCCGATCCGGTGTGCCGACTGCATGCCATGGTTGCCCAGCTCGTAGCCCTCCCGGATGGCGACGATGCCCAGTCGCCGGCGAGACTCGTCGGGCTCGGTGAGCAGGTCGTTCACCAGGGCCCGGTAGCGGTCCTCGAACACGTGCAGCGGCAGGTGCATCCCTGGGTAGAGGACGGATCCCAGCGGAAACATCGGCAGAGCGGCGTCCACCTGCAGCACCCTACCGGCGGCAGCCGCAGCCGGGCTGAGCGTTCGCGGCATCGAGTCGGCTTTCGCCGCACCACCGTGACCTGGGACGCCCTCGCGGGGAACCCGGTCGGAGCCGGGCACGTCCCACGGTCATGAAGCAGCTGCTCGCCGCCGTCGCACTGGCCGTGCTCGGCGTGGCTGCCTGCGGCTCGACGTCGACCACACAGCCGGCCGTTGCCTCGCCCAAAGCTCCCCAGTCGTCCGCGGCACCGGAGGCCAGGAGTGTCACGGTCGTGCAGACCGGCGGGCTAGCGGGCTCACACAGCACCTGGCGAGTCACAGCGGGCACCAGGCACTCAGCACGCGTGTTCGCCGCAGCCAACAAGGCCACGCTGCAGCCGCTCGCCGCCCACGAGCCGGTGACCGCCCCCTGCTGTGACCGTTTCTCCTACACCGTGGTCGTCCGTTACGCCGATGGCTCGCGGCTGTCGGTGAGCACGTTCGAGGGCGACTCCAAAGGTGATGGGACACTCAACCGGCTGCTCGCCGCTGTGTTCGACGCCACTGTGGAGCGCCCGGACACCCCGCCGAAGGCTTGAGCCGGCCGCACTAGTGTCGGCGGCATGCCTCCTCTGCAGCTGTTGCCTGCCGTGGACGTGGCGCAGGGGCGGGCCGTCCACGCTGTGCAGGGCGTTGCCGGCACCGAGCGCGTCGTCGACGACCCGGTCGAGGCAGCGCTGCGCTGGGAGCGGGCCGGTGCCGAGTGGATCCACCTGGTCGACCTCGATGCCGCATTCGGCCGCGGGAACAACCGGGACCAGCTGGCCGACGTGGTGTGCCGCCTCCACGTCGACGTAGAGGTCTCTGGAGGCATCCGCGACGACGAGTCGCTCGCGGCGGCGCCTGGCACCGGCTCGACGGCGAGGGATGCGTCCGCTACATCGTCACCGACGTCGAGCGGGATGGCATGTTGAGCGGGCCCAACGAAGCGCTGCTGCGCTCGGTCTGCGCCCGCACCGACGCGCCGGTCGTGGCTTCCGGCGGGGTCGGCTCGCTGCGCGGCGTGCGTACGCTCGTCGCGCTCACCGACGTCGGTGTGGAAGGCGCGATCATTGGCACCGCGCTCTATCTGCAGGCCTTCGAGCTCGCCGACGCACTCGCGGTGGCCGGGAGCCAGGTGGTGCCGTGACCCACGGCGTCCGGCTGGTCCATTGCCTCGACGTCCGGGTTGGCTTGCGAAGCTCCGGTGACGTGGTCCGATGAGCAGCCGCACGGGCCGTACGGGGGTTGGCACGACCCGCGAGGGTCTGCGCCTGCTCGCGCGCGGCATGCGCGAGCAGCGGCGGTTCTTCACGGTCGCGGTGTTGGGCAGTCTGGTCTACGGCGGGCTGACCGTGGCAGACGCCTGGATCCTCGGGTGGGCGACCGACTCCGTCATCACCCCGTCGTTCGCCGACGGCCATCTGGCGACCGGGCTTGTGGTCGCGGTAATCGGGCTGTTCATGGCGGTCGCGACGCTGCGGGCCCTCGGTGTGATCGCGCGCCGGCTGGTCGGCGGCGTGGTCAACTACCGGTTGCTTGCCGACTACCGGCGCCGGGTCACCCGTCGTTACCTCGAGCTGCCGATGAGCTGGCACCACGAGCACCCGACCGGGCAGCTGCTGAGCAACGCAAACGCCGACGTCGAGGCCACCTGGGCGGTGATGATGCCGCTGCCGATGGCGGTGGGGGTGCTCGCCATGCTGCTGGTCGCCGTCATCGCGATGCTCACCGCCGACGTGGTGCTGACCAGCGTCGGGCTGGTGGTGTTCCCGCTGCTCTTCGCGCTCAACGTCGGTTACCAGCGTTTCCTGTCCGAGCGGATCACCCGGGCCCAGGCTCTGCGCGGCGAGGTCAGCGAAGTGGCTCACGAGTCCTTCGACGGCGCCCTCGTGGTCAGCACGCTGGGCCGGGCGGGAGCCGAGACTGAGCGCTTCGCGAGAGTGTCCGCGCAGCTGCGGGACGCCAACATCGCCGCCGGAAGGATCCGCAGCATCTTCGACCCGGTGCTGGAGGCTCTGCCCAACGTGGGCGTCCTGCTGGTCGTGGCTCTAGGTGTCGAGCGCGTGGCTGCGGGTGCCGCCCAGCCGGGCGACGTCGTGCAGGTCGCCTACCTGTTCACGGTCATCGCCTTCCCAGTGCGCGCCTTCGGGTGGGTGCTCGGCGAGCTGCCACGCAGCGTCGTGGGCTGGCACCGGGTCCGCGCGGTGCTCGACGCACCGGGCCAGGCGGTCTACGGGGACGCCGCTGTCCCCGGCGCCGGTCCACTCGCACTAGCGGTGCGCGACCTGGAGTTCTCGTACGCCGCGGAGCTCCCGGTCCTCGAGGAGCTGAGCCTCGACGTGGCACCGGGCAGCACCGTGGCTCTCGTCGGCCTCACCGGCTCGGGCAAGAGCACGCTGGCGTCTTTGCTGGTCAGGCTCGTCGACCCCGACCGTGGGGCAGTGTGCATCGACGGCCGGGATCTGCGTGAGCTCAGCCATGAGGCCCTCGCCGGCGCCGTTGCGCTGGTGCCGCAGCAGACGTTCCTCTTCGACGACACGGTCCGGGAGAACGTGACGCTCGGCCTGGCGGTCGACGACGCGCGGGTCTACGAGGCACTGCGCGTTGCGCAGGCCGACCGCTTCGTCGCCGCGCTGCCGCGCGGGCTGGACAGCCGCCTCGGTGAGCGCGGCACGACGCTGTCCGGCGGGCAGCGGCAGCGGCTGACCCTGGCCAGGGCCCTGGTGCGCCGGCCACGGCTGCTGGTGCTGGACGACGCCACCAGCGCGCTTGACCCCGACATTGAGGCCCGGATCCTCGACGCGCTGCGCCGCCAGTCCCGTAGCGGCGGCGCCACGGTGGTCGTGGTGGCCTATCGCAAGGCGACGATCGCGTTGGCCGACGAGGTGCTTTTCCTCAGCCAGGGGCGGGTGGTCGACCGCGGGCGGCATGCCGAGCTGGTGCAGCGCTCGACTGCCTACCGGGATCTCGTCGACGCCTACGACACCGCGCGGGAGCAGGCGGACGCCGAGCTCGCCTTCGACGAATCCCGGGTCCCGCGGTGAGCACCGTCGCCGAAGCGCCGGGTGGCCCACCGACGGCCGGGGCGACGGCGTCGGACCGGCCGCGCAGCACGATCGGCAGTGGCGAGCTCACCAGCGGGTGGCAGACGCTTCGGCGCGGGTTCCAGCTCTCACCCGCGCTGGGTCGTGGTCTCGGGGTCACGCTGCTGCTCGCAGCGCTCTCGACGATCGGTTCCTCCGTGATCCCGGTGGTCGTCCAGCGCACGCTCGACTCGGGCCTGCTCGGCCCCTCGGGCGTCGACCGCGCGGTGGTGTGGCGATACGTCGGCCTGGCCGGGGTGATTGTGGTGCTGACCACCGGCGCCGGCTACCTGATGAAGTACCGCCTCTACCGCGCCAGCGAGCAAGGCCTGGCCGACCTGCGGGTCAAGGCCTTCCGCCACGTCCACGACCTGCCGGTGCTCACGCAGGACACCGAGCGGCGCGGCGCCCTGGTCTCTCGCGTCACCTCCGACGTCGACCAGGTGTCGCTGTTCCTGCAGTTCAACGGCCTGCTGATGGTGACCAGCGCCGGCCAGGTGGTGGTCGCGACCGTGATCATGGCGTGGTACTCCTGGCAGCTGACCGTCGTGGTTTGGCTGTGCTTCCTGCCGCTGGTCGCAACACTGAGGCTGACGCAGCGGGCCATGACCACCGCGTACGCAAGGGTGCGGAGCTCCGTGGCCGACATGCTCTCGGTGATCGCCGAGCCAGTCGTCGGTGCCTCGGTTGTGCGGGCACACGCGATTGCCGGCCGGACCCAGGACCGGATCGACGCCGCCATCGAGACCAACCTGCGAGCCAACGTGACGGCTCAACGGGTCGTCGCACTCACCTTCGCCTCGGCCGGCGTGGCCGGGGGGCTGGCCAACGCCGCCGTCGTGGTGCTCGGTGTGCTGCTCGGGCTCGCGGGACACCTGTCGATCGGGTCGGTGATCGCTTTCGCCTTTCTGGTCTCGCTCTTCGTCGGTCCGGTGACCACGGCCACGCAGGTCGTGACCGAGGCGCAGAACGCACTTGCCTCCTGGCGCCGCGTGATCGGCGTCCTGGACACGCCGGCCGATGTGGTCGACCCCGGTGCGGCCGGGGTGACGTTGCCGAGGGGCTCGTTGACTGCGCGCTTCGAGTCGGTCGGCTACGCCTATCCCGACGGCCCGCCGGTGCTGCACGACGTCGACGTGCTGCTGCCGCCGCGGGCCCGGGTTGCTGTCGTCGGGGAGACCGGGTCCGGCAAGACCACCTTCGCCAAGCTGCTGTGCCGCATCATGGACCCCCGCGCCGGCCGGGTGCTCATCGACGGAGTCGACCTGCGCGAGGTGAGCTTCGCGTCATTGCGCCAGCGCGTGGTGATGGTGCCGCAGGAGGGGTTCCTCTTCGACGCCTCGCTCGCGGACAACCTCCGCTACGGACAGCCCGACGCCGAAGAGTCGACGCTGCTGGCTGCCCTGCGCGACCTACAGCTCGACGACTGGTTCTCCACACTGCCCGCCGGCCTGGTCACCGAGGTGGGGCAGCGGGGCGAGTCCTTGTCAGCGGGGGAGCGGCAGCTGGTCGCGCTGGTTCGGGCCTACCTCGCCGACCCCGACCTGCTGGTGCTGGACGAGGCCACCAGCGCTGTGGACCCGCAGACCGAGCTGCGGCTCACCCGGGCCCTGAACCGGTTGCTCTCTGGTCGCACCTCTGTCGTCGTCGCGCACCGGCTGTCGACCGCCGAGACTGCCGACGAGGTGCTGGTCTTCGATGCCGGTCGGCTCGTCGAGCGTGGGCGGCACGCGGGCCTGGTGGCCACCGGCGGCGTCTACGCCCGGCTGCACGCCAGCTGGGTGGCTCAGGCACGGCTGTCCTCGAACGTGTCAGGCGAGTCCGCCATCCTGGAGCAATGAGCGCACCGGCTGAACGCCATGCCCTGGCGGTCGCAGTCCTGGGCGGCGCGGCCGGCGGGGGACTCGCCCTGCTGGGCGCGAGCCGCCCGTGGGCCGGTGTCGAGGTGGCGGCACGTGGTGTGCCGGCCACCGACGTCTCGGTGGCCGGCAGCTCGGCGGTGCCTTGGGTGGGCGCGCTCGCGCTGGTTGTGCTCAGTGGGGCGCTGGCCCTGGTGCCGACCGGTGGCTTGCTGCGTCGGGTCGTCGGCGCGGTGCTGGCGTTGGCCGCCGTGGGAGTCGCGTTCGGAGTCGTCACCGCTGGCCCGCAGGTGCACGATGCGCTGACCGCAGCGGTGCAGGCGTCAGCCGCGTCTGGAGGGGTCGACGTAGGGGCCGTGGTTGCGCACGCCGATGCGCCGTGGTGGCGATGGCTGTCGCTGGTCGGTAGCGCAACGGGTGCCGTCGCCGGTGGCTGGGCACTGGCGCGCGGCCACCGATGGCAGACGATGGGCAGCCGCTACGAAGCACCCGGCGCGGACGGTCCACCACCGGTGGAGCGGGACCCCTGGCGCTCGATCGACGCCGGACGCGACCCGACGCTGTGACCAGGCAGCGTCGCCGGGCAGGTCTGCCAGCCCGTGCGTGCTCATCTGCGCTCGGCGGGCACAATGACAGCGGCCGGTCGTCCCGTCGCACTCGAGGAGCTCACGATGTCAGCCCAGCACGGCTCCACCCCCGCTGCCTGGGCCGCGGTGCTCATCGTCCTCATCGGGTTCACAGTGGGCTCGATCGGCGTGATCCTGGGGCCGAACTGGGTGTTGTTCTGGATCGGTTGCGCACTGCTGCCGGTGGCCCTGGTCGTCGGCAAAGTGATGCAGGCCGCCGGACTGGGCACCGACCGCCGTCGCATCCACGAACCGCACCAGTGAGCGAACGCCGCGAGTCACTCCGGCACGCCCCGTAACGCGGGCCGAGCCACTAGGCT
>JBBSGC010000039.1:0-15662 GCA_038254525.1 Propionibacteriales bacterium
ACCCGCCCTCACCCGTGGTCTGGTCGACGGCCGCGCTGCGGCTCTCGACCGGTTCGACCGGCTCGTCCGAAGCCGGATCCTGATCGGCGACGTCCTGCGCGTGAAGCTGTGGGACGCTTCCGGCCGCATCGTCTACTCCGACGAGACGCGGTTGATCGGTCGGCGCTTCGAGCTGGGCAACACAGAGCTGGGCGTCCTCAACTCAGGAGGTCGCGACGCCGAACCATCGGACCTCACCAAGCCCGAGAACGAGTTCGAGCGCTCCTTCGGCCGGCTGCTGGAGGTCTACACCCAGGTGAAGCTGCGCGGTGGCGGCCCGCTCCTGTTCGAGGCGTACTACTCCTACGACGACGTGACGCGACGCAGTACCGAGGTGCTCGCGGCCTTCCGCCCCATCACCGTGGGCGGCCTGCTGCTGTTCCTGCTGCTCACCGTGCCGGTGGTCTGGGTGCTCGCCCGACGGCTGGAGACCTCCGGCGCGGAGCGCGAACGACTCCTGGTGGCCGCGGCGGACGCGTCCGACACCGAGCGCCGACGGATCGCGCGCGACCTGCACGACGGGGTGGTGCAGGAGCTGGCCGGCGCCTCCTTCGCGCTCTCCGCATCGGTGCAGGAGCTCCCCGAGCGTCCTGACCTGGCGGCCCGCCTCGACGACCTCGGGAGCGCAGTGCGACGCAGCATCCGGTCCCTGCGTTCGCTGCTCGTCGAGATCTATCCACCCGACCTGCACACCGGCGGGCTACCAGCGGCGCTCAGTGATCTGGTCGCGCCGGCGGCCGACTCCGGCGTCCGGGTGTCGTTCGAGGTCGAAGACTCCTTGCACCTCAGCCACGACACGTCGGCGCTGGTCTGGCGGGTGGCGCAGGAGGCGGTACGCAACGCGCTGCGGCACGCGCGCCCCGAACGCCTGTGGCTGCGGCTCTGGTCGACGAACCATGCCCTGCACTTCGAGGTCGTCGACGACGGCCAGGGCTTCGATCCCCAGGAGGCCACGCCCGAGGGACACCTCGGCCTGCGGGTCCTGTCCGATCTCGCTCGCGAGCACGGTGGCTCGTTGACCGTCGACTCCGCCCGCGGCCACGGGACGACGCTGCGGCTGCAGGTACCGCTGCCATGATCCGAGTCCTGCTCGTCGACGACCACAAGCTCGTGCGCTACGGGCTCTAGCAGCTGTTGGCGGCGGCGGAGGACATCGAGGTGGTGGGCACGGCGGCAGACGGCGTGGAGGCGCTCGAGCGGCTCGCCGAGCTGCGACCGGACGTCGTGCTGATGGACCTGCTGATGCCGCGTCTGGGTGGAGTCGAAGCCACGCGACGGGCCTCCGCGGTGTCGCCCCAGAGCCAGGTCGTCGTGCTCACCTCGTTCTCCGACCGCGACCGGATCCTCGACGCGATCGACGCCGGCGCGGTCGGTTACCTGCTCAAGGACGTCGATCCGAGCGAGCTTCTCGATGGCATCCGCGCCGCCGCCCGCGGGGAGTCCCCTTTACATCCCAAAGCCGCCCGGGAGCTGCTGCTCGCCCGCTCGGGCGTCCCCGGCGACGCCCCTACGTCGTCGGCCCGAGAGCTCACGCCGCGCGAGGTCGAGGTGCTTCGGCTGGTGCGTCGAGGTCTCGCCAACAAGCAGATCGGCCGGCGGCTCGGCATCAGCGAGCGCACCGTGAAAGCGCACCTCACTTCGATCTTCCAGCGGGTCGGCGTCACGGACCGCACGTCGGCCGCGCTGTGGGCCGAGCGTCAGGACCTGTAGCGGGCGACCGCCGGGCCGGTCAGCTCTGGTCCGCCGGCGGTTCCTGGGCGGACGTATCCACCACCGCGCCCGTGCCTTCGGCGTCGGCCATCGCTTCGGCGTCGGCGACTGCGTCGTCTGCGGTGTTGCCGGTGGGCTCCCCCGTGCCAGTGGCCGTGTCGGCCGCGGGCACGTCCTCCCCGGCGCCGTCGGCCGAGGCGGCTTCGGCCAGCACCTCGCTCACGACCCGGGCCGGGAGCCGGCGGAACTTTCGCTTGCGGACGCGACTGCGGTCGAGGACCGCTGCCTCGATCTGGTCCGGGGCGACCGTTCGCGGGCTGCCGTTGCCGTCAGCGCCGAGCGCGGCCACTGCCGTCTTGATCGTGGAGTCGAGGTCCGCGCCGGGTCGGTAGTGGTCCTCGAGGTAGGCCGTCGCCGGCTCCACCGAGCCGCCCATCACCGCGAAGCCCTGCTCGTCGGCAACTGACCCGTCATAGGTCAGCCGGTAGATCTGGTCGTCGGCTGTCGAGGCCCCCACCTCGGCCACGAAGATCTCCACCTCGTACGGCTTCTCGCCGCCGGAGGAGAAGATGGTCCCGAGCGTCTGGGCGTACGCGTTGGCGAGTCCACGCCCGGTGACGTCGGCCCGGTCGTAGGAGTAGCCACGCAGGTCGGCCAGCCGGACCCCGGCGATGCGCAGGTTCTCGAACTCGTTGTAGCGACCGACGGCCGCGAACGCGATCCGGTCGTAGATCTCACTGACCTTGTGCAGCGCCTGCGACGGGTTCTCCGCCACGAACACGATGCCGTCGGCGTACTGCACCACGACCACGCTGCGCCCGCGGGCGATGCCCTTGCGGGCGTAGTCGGCCCGGTCCTTCATCTGCTGCTCGGGCGAGACGTAGAACGGCATCGTCACAGAAGTCGCACCTCTCAGGTGAGCGCTGCGGCCGGGCCGTCCGGCCGCTCCATGCGGCTGGAGATGACCGCGTCAGCGATGCTGGCGATCTCGTCCTCTGGAGTGCGCCGGTAGCCCTCAGCGGTCACCACGTCCACGACGGGGAAGATGCGGCGCGCCAGATCGGGTCCGCCGGTGGCGGAGTCGTCGTCGGCTGCGTCATAGAGCGCTTGGATCGCGGCGGTGATGCAGCCGCGCTCGTCGAGGTCGCCGCGGTAGAGCTTCTTCAGCGACCCGCGTGCGAACAGCGACCCGGACCCGACGGCGTGGAAGGCAGTCTCCTCGTAGCGGCCGCCGGTCACGTCGTAGGAGAAGATCCGACCCTGGTCCGCGGGCAGGTCGTAGCCGGCGAACAGCGGCACGACAGCGAGCCCCTGCATGGCCATCGCCAGGTTGCCGCGGATCAGTGCGGCCAACCGGTTGGCCTTCCCGTCCAACGACAGTGTGATGCCCTCGATCTTCTCGTAGTGCTCGAGCTCCACCTGGAACAGCCGCACGAGCTCGACCGCGAGGCCCGCGGTGCCCGCAATGCCGACGCACGAGTAGTCGTCGGCGGGATAGACCTTCTCGATGTCGCGCTGGGCGATGATGTTGCCCATCGTCGCCCGCCGGTCACCGGCCATCACGACCCCGCCGGCGAACGTGGCGGCGACGATCGTGGTGCCATGCGGCACCGACGCTGCCACGTCGGTCACCACGTCGCGTCGTCCGGGGAGCAGCTCGGGGGCCTGCTGGGCCAGGAACGCCGAGAACGATGACGACCCGGGCGCGAGGTACGCCTGTGGCAGTCGCCCGGGAGGCGAGAAGCTCGTCATCGGCTCACTGACCGCCCTTCTGGACGAAACCGCGCACGAACTCCTCGGCGTTCTCCTCGAGCACGTCGTCGATCTCGTCGAGGATCGCGTCGACGTCGTCGTCCAACCGTTCCTTGCGCTCGCTCAGCTCCTCGCTCTGCTCGACCTGCGGAGTCTCCTCGGCCTCCCCGCTCTTGCGGGGGCTGCGTTGTTGCTGACCACCGTCTCTGGCCACCGGGTCCACCTCCGAGTCCGGCGCGCGCTGCTGAACGCGTGCTCCTCCGACCGACAGCTCGACCCTACAAGGGTCAGCGCCGGGTGAGCGCGGCGAACAGATCCTCGGCCGTGCTGGCACCATCGAGGAGCTCACCGACGTGGTCGCGCGTGCCGCGCAGGGGCTCGAGGGTGGGAATGCGCTGCAGCGAGTCGCGGCCGGGCAGGTCGAAGATCACCGAGTCCCAGGACGCCGCCGCCACCTGCTGCGGGTACTTGGCCAGGCAGCGGCCGCGGAAGTACGCACGGGTGTCCTCCGGTGGATGGTCCACGGCGCCAGCGATCTCCTCGTCGGTGAGCAGCCGTCGCATGGCGCCCTTGGCGACCAGCCGGTGGTAGAGGCCTTTGTCCTTGCGGACGTCGGCGTACTGCAGGTCCACCAGCTGCAGCTTCGGATGGTCCCAGCCGAGATCGTCGCGGGCGCGATAGGACTCCAGCAGCGCGAGCTTGGCCACCCAGTCGAGCTCGTCGCGGCAGCTCATCGGGTCGTCCTCGAGCCGACCGAGCACCCGCTCCCAGCGGCCGAGCACGTCCAGGGTCTGCTGATCTGTCTCCCCCAGCGACTCCACGAAGGCACGGGCGCTCTCGAAGTAGGCCCACTGGACCTGCACCGCGGTCAGCCGCCGACCGTCCTTCAGCGTCACCAGATGCCGCAGCGACGGGTCTCGACTGACCGAGCGCAGCTCTGCGACCGGGCTCTCCAGGGCCAGCCCGTCGGGAACGGCGCGGGCCTCGATCATCGCGAGCACCAGCGCGGTGGCGCCGACCTTGAGGTAGGTAGCGATCTCCGAGCAGTTGGCGTCCCCGATGATGACGTGCAGGCGCCGGTACTTGCTGGGATCGGCGTGCGGTTCGTCGCGGGTGTTGATGATCGGGCGCTTGAGCGTCGTCTCGAGACCCACCTCGACCTCGAAGTAGTCAGCGCGCTGGCTGATCTGGAAGCCGTGCTCGGTGCCATCTTGGCGCAGCCCGACCCGGCCGGCGCCGCAGAAGACCTGGCGGGTGACGAAGAACGGCACCAGGTGCCGCACGATGTCGGCGAACGGAGTGGACCGCTGCATCAGGTAGTTCTCGTGGGCGCCGTAGGAGGCACCCTTGTTGTCGACGTTGTTCTTGTAGAGCAGGAGTCTCGTCGCGTTCGGCAGTGCCGACGCGAGCTCGGCTGCCCGCCGCATGACCGCCTCGCCGGCCTTGTCCCACCGCACGACGTCGCGCGGGTTGGTGCACTCGGGCGTCGAGTACTCCGGATGCGCGTGGTCGACGTACAGGCGGGCGCCGTTGGTCAAGATGACGTTGGCCAGCCCGAGATCCTCGTCGGTGAGGGCGCTGGTGTCAGCGGTGTCGCGGGCCATGTCGAAGCCGCGCGCGTCGCGCAGCGGGCTCTCCTCCTCGAAGTCCCAGCGGGCCCGGCGGGCCTGCGGGCCGGCGTTGGCGTAGGCGTTGACCACCTGCGTGGAGGCCAGCATGGGGTTGGCGCCCGGCTGGCCCTGGACCGAGATGCCGTACTCCACCTCGGTGCCCATCACCCGACGAACGCTCATGCCTTTCACCCTACGGCCGGCTACGACCGGCGGTGGCTGGCAGTCTGGCGGGCATGGACCCCGGCGAGGAGATGGTGGCGCTCGCCGACCTCGGCGGCCACGTCATCGGCAGTGCGCCGCGCCGGATCGTGCGCCGCGACAACCTCCTGCACCTGGCGACTGGGGTCATCGTGCGCAACCGCCTCGGGCAGCTCTATGTGCACCGGCGCACCCCTACCAAGGACGTGTTCCCGAGCCGGTACGACTGCTGCGCCGGTGGGGTGGTGGCCGCAGGTGAGGCCGTGGAGGACGCCGCCCGGCGTGAGCTGGCCGAGGAGCTCGGCATCACCGGCGTACCTCTGCGGCCGTTGCTGGTGCAGCCCTACGAGGACGAGCACACGCGCTACGTGGCGCACGTCTACGAAACGGTCTGGGACGGACCGATCCGTTGGCAGCCGGAGGAGGTGGACGCAGGTGCCTGGTGGACCGTCGAGGACTTGCAGGCGCGGCTGAGCGACCCCAGCTGGCCGTTCGTCCCCGACAGCCGATTGTTGGTGGAGGCGTGGTTGCTCGACCGGGTCGGTGACCGGGTGGAGATCCTCGAGGGGTGGGACAGCCAGGCCACGCTCGTCGAGGGCCGCTGGATCGAACGGGTGCCACGCCGGCCCGAGGTGGCGCAACGGCTGCGGGCCGAGACGACGCTGCTGCCCTGGTTGGCCCCGCAGCTCCCGGTGGCGGTGCCGGTTCCCGTCGTGGTGGGCGAACAGCCGCTGACGGTGCGCCACGTCGCCGTGGCGGGCGATCCGCTGCTGGCTGCCACGGGAGTGCCGCCGGCGGTTACCGGCACCGCCCTCGGCCGGTTCCTGCTGGCCCTGCACGGCGTGTCGGCGAAGGAGGCAGAACGCCGCGGTGCCCTCCCACCGGACGCCGTCCGAGAGGAGCACCGGCTGGTGCTGGACCAGTGCTACACCGCTGTGCTGCCGCGGTTGCCAGCCGATGTGCGCCCCGCCGGGCAGGAGCTGCTGCGGGACATCGATGCAGCGGTCGACCCGGAGCGAGGCGGGGTCCTGGTGCACGGTGACCTGGGGCCGGAGCACATCCTCGTCGACTCCGGCGGGGCAGTCGGCATCATCGACTGGACCGACGCTCGGGTCGGCGACGCCGCCCTCGACCTGTCCTGGCTGCTGTACGGCGCACCTGCCGAGGTGGCCGACCAGGTGCGTCGAAGCTACGCGCCCGACTTCGCCACCCGACGGCGGGCGCTGTTGTGGCACCGGCTCGGGCCATGGCACGAGGTGCTGCACGGTCTGGCGCATGACCGGCCTGACCTCATGCGCTCGGGCGTCGACGGTGTGGTGCGGCGACTATCCGGCTGATCCAGCCCGAAAGAGTCCCGGGCGCTCAGGGCGAAAGCGGGTCCAGCTGCTTGCCGAGGTGGATGGCAAGCGGAGCCTCGGCGTAGTAGCCGAACGCCGGGATGTCGACGTATCCGCACGAGCGGTACAACGCGACCGCCTCGGGCTGCCGTTCGCCGGTCATCAGCACCGACCAGTCGGCGCCGCACGATCGGGCGCTGTCCTCCAGGCGGCGGAGCACTGCGCGGGCGAACCCGCGTCCACGGGCTCGCCCGACCACATACATCCGCTTGACCTCGACAGGTTTGCGACCGGGCACCTGATCGGGGGTCTGCTCATGCCACCGCCACCCGCCCATCGCCACCGGTTCGTCACCCACGTAAGCCACGACGAAGTCGCCGCTGGGTGGTGCGAACGCGTCGGGCTCCACCGGGGTGTCGTCAGGACCGCCGTAGCGCGCGGCGTACTCGCTCTGCAGGGTCGCGACGAGGTGCTGCACTCCGGCGTCGCGATAGCTGGCCCGCTGGAGAGTCAGGACCGGCGCTGGGTCGGTAGCCACCTCAGCGGCGACGCCGCCGTGAGCCCCAGGCAGCGGCCACGTTGACCGCCACGATGCCCGCCCAGGCGATGCCGATGCCCGGCAGGTCGGCGACGCCACCGGCGATCGCGGTCAGCGGGATGCCGATCCCCAGGCTGGCGTAGACCAGCCCGGTGTCGAACTCCTGCTCCTTCGCCTGGCGTTCTCGCTGCTCCAGCTCGGCCGCTACCCGCTTGTCGACCTGTTCCTCCATGCGGTCCAGGAACGACTCCACGAGCGCCGGCTCGTATGCGGGCTCCAGCTCCTGCCGGGCGGCCACCGTGGCCAACAGGTCGGCCGCGAGCGCATCGCGATCGTCCGTGGCCATGGCTACAGATACTGCCCGGTGTTGGCGACGGTGTCGATGCTGCGGCCGGGCTCCGAACCCTGCTTGCCCGAGATCAGCGTGCGGATGAAGACGATCCGCTCGCCCTTCTTGCCGGAGATCCGCGCCCAGTCGTCCGGGTTGGTCGTGTTGGGCAGGTCCTCGTTCTCCTTGAACTCATCGACGCACGCCTGCAGCAGGTGCTGCACCCGCAGCCCACGCTGCCCGAGCTCGAGCAGGTCCTTGATCGCCATCTTCTTCGCCCGGTCGACGATGTTCTGGATCATCGCACCGGAGTTGAAGTCCTTGAAGTACAGGATCTCCTTGTCCCCGTTGGCGTAGGTGACCTCGAGGAAACGGTTCTCCTCCGTCTCGGCGTACATCCGCTCGGCGGTCCGCTGGATCATCGCGGCCACGCAGGCGTCCCGGTCGGCACGGAACTCCTCGAGGTCGTCGCTGTGCAGCGGCAGGTCGGCGGTGAGGTACTTGCTGAAGATGTCCCGGGCGGACTCCGCGTCCGGGCGCTCGATCTTGATCTTCACGTCGAGCCGACCCGGCCGGAGAATGGCCGGGTCGATCATGTCCTCGCGGTTGGAGGCGCCGATCACTATCACGTTCTCCAGGCCCTCGACACCGTCGATCTCGCTGAGCAGCTGGGGCACGATCGTGTTCTCGACGTCGGATGAGACGCCGGACCCACGAGTACGGAAGAGCGAGTCCATCTCGTCGAAGAACACGATGACCGGCGTGCCCTCGCTGGCCTTCTCTCGAGCGCGCTGGAAGACCAGCCGGATGTGCCGCTCGGTCTCACCGACGTACTTGTTGAGCAGCTCGGGGCCCTTGATGTTGAGGAAGAAGCTCTTGCCCTCCTCGCCGGTGCGGTCGGCGACCTTCTTGGCCAGCGAGCTGGCGACCGCCTTGGCGATCAGGGTCTTGCCGCAGCCGGGCGGGCCGTAGAGCAGAATGCCCTTCGGTGGCCGCAGCTTGTGCTCCAGGAACAGGTCGGGGTGCAGGTAGGGCAGCTCGATAGCGTCGCGGATCGCCTCGATCTGACCGCCCAGTCCGCCGATGCTGGCGTAGTCGATGTCTGGTACCTCCTCGAGCACCAGCTCCTCGACCTCGCTCTTGGGCACCCGCTCGTAGACGTAGCCGGCGCGGGAGTCCAGCAGCAGGGAGTCGCCGGCGCGCAGCTTCACCTCGCGCAGTGACTCCGCGATCCGCACGACGCGTTCCTCGTCGGCGTTGCCGATGACCAGGACCCGGTCGCCGTCGGCCATCGTCTCCTTGAGCATCACCACCTCGCCCACCTGCTCGAAGTGCAGCGCGGCCACCACGTTGAGCGCCTCGTTGAGCAGCACCTCCTGGCCACGGCGCAGCGCGTCGATGTCGACCGCCGGGCTCACGGTCACCCGCAGCTTGCGGCCGCCGGTGAACACATCGACGGTGCCATCGTCGTTGCGCGCGACGACAGTGCCGAAGCCGGTGGGCGGCTGGGCGAGCCGGTCCACCTCCTCCTTCAGCGTGAGGATCTGGTCGCGCGCCTCGCGCAGGGTCGAGGTGAGACGCTCGTTCTGGGCCGTGACGCTGGACAACCGCGACTGCGTCTCGGCCAACCGAGCATCGAGTGACCGGCTCTCGCCCGGCGAAGCCGAGACGCGACGCCTGAGGTGCTCGACCTCCGCGCGCAGGTAGGCGATCTCGGTGTCGGCCTCGACGGACCGACGTGCTGGGTCGTGCTGCTCACCCATCGCCACACCTCCGGGAACTGCGCCTTTCCTCGACCCTACCTGCGGGGGGCGGTCGTGGCGTGCCGGCCGGCCAGCGTGTCCGAATCGTCACCGAGGCCCCGTGCTTGGTCGCCTGGCGACGCTTCTCGAGACGAGGCGGTTGCCCGGGCTACCCGAATGCCTCGAGACCGGTCAGCCGCCAAGGTTGTTGGGCCGTGGACCGCTGTAGTCGCTGCCGTACGCCCCCGGAGCCGGTCGCCGGGTCTTGGCCGGGGCTCGCTGGCCCGGGGCCAGCCGACGGGCCGTGACCAGGAAGCCGGTGTGGCCGACCATCTTGTGGTCCGGCCGCACGGCCAGCCCCTCGACGTGCCAGGCGCGGAGCAGCGACTCCCAGGCACTCGGCTCGGTGAAGCCGCCGTGGGCGCGCAGTGTCTCGACCACCCGGCTCAGCTGGGTCGTGGTCGCGACGTAGGCGCAGACGATCCCACCCGGCACCAGCGCCTCGCCGACAACGTCGACGCACTCCCACGGCGCGAGCATGTCGAGCAACACCCGGTCCACATCGCGTTCGGTGAGCTGTTCGCCAAGGTCGCCGACGGTGAGCCGCCAGGCCGGGTGCTCTCCTGCGAACAGCTGCTCGACGTTGCGCCGAGCGATCTCGGCGAAGTCGGCGCGTCGCTCGTACGAGGAGACCACCCCGGTCGGTCCGACGGCCCGCAGTAGCGAGGCGGTGAGGGCGCCCGATCCGACGCCGGCCTCGACCACATGTGCGCCGGGGAAGATGTCGGCCATCACCAGCACTTGCGCGGCATCCTTGGGGTAGACGACGGCGGCGCCCCGCGGCATCGAGACCACGTACTCGTGCAGCAGCGGGCGCAGCGCGAGGTAGTCCGCGCCGCCCGATGAGGCAACGACGACGCCGTCAGGCCGACCGATCAGCTCGCTGTGGTCGATCGAGCCCTTGTTGGTGAAGAACTGCCCCCCGGCGACCAGCTTGACGCTGTGCCGCCGGCCCTTGGCGTCGGTCAACCGGACCCACTCGCCCTCCAGCAGCGGCCCGCGCCGCGCGCCCGACCACGAGCTGCTGCGTCCGTCGGGAGCTCCACGGCTGTCCGGGTCCGCATCGTCGCCCGTCCGCGGCTTAGGCTCCCGGTCGGCGTCGGACACGAGCAGCAACCTAGCCGCTCGGCGGTGGGGAAGATTGCGCCCGCACGGCACTGTCACTGGGGTCCCCCACAACCGTCTTATTGGTGCAGGGGACCCCTGTGCCGGAAAGTGTGCGTCACGCTCCGGCGAACGCCGCGTCCACGTCGGAGGTGACCAGGACGCCAAAGACGGACCCGTCCGGCTCCACCAGCAGGTACTCCGAGGACGGGTGCGCGTTCATGGCCCGGATCAACGGCTCGCCACCCAGGTCGGCGGACAAGGTCGTACCGGGCGCGATGCTCTTTGCCACCGCTTCGGTGTTCATCCACGGCCGGCGGGCCTCTGGTGTGGCGGCCACCGCGTCCTCGTTGACGACCCCCACCGGGCGCAGGTCGGCCCCGAGCACCACCAGGCTCCCGGCCTCCGCTTCGCGGGCGCGGCGCACCGCCTCGCCGAGCGGCAGGTCCGCCGGCACGGCGAGCGCCCGGCGGGCCAACCCGCGCGCAGTCAACGCCGGGAGGCGCTCGCGCAGCCTTGCGGTCGCCAACGACTGGGACGCTCCGGTCCACAGGAACATCGCCACGACCGCGGCGAGCAGGAAGTCGACAGCCGTCGGCGGGACGTCGAGCACGGCGCTGATCACCAGGGGGTAGCCGAAGGCGGCAACGGCGACGACGCGCCCGGCCCAGCCGGCCACCTGCGTGGCCAGCGTCGGACGGCCAGTGACCGCCCATACCAGCGAGCGCAGGACCTTGCCGCCGTCCAGCGGCAGCCCGGGGAGCATGTTGAGCACGGCTACGACGAGGTTGGCAGCGGCCAGCGACTCCAGGGCGAAGCGCAGCAGGCCGCCCGGCGCCACCTGGGCGGCGGCGTACGCGGCGCCACCGACGGCCGCAGACGTCAGCGGGCCGACGACGGAGATCCAGAACTCGCGGCGGGGGGTCTCGGCCTCGCCGTCGATTTCGGTGACGCCGCCGAGGAAGTGCAGGGTCACCGAGCGGACGCCCATGCCGAACGCCTTGGCCATCAGCGCGTGCGACACCTCGTGCAACAGCACAGACAGGTAGAGCAGGACGGCGAACGCCAGGCCGGCAACGTAGACCAAGCCGCCGAGGCCGGGCGCCACCACCTCGATGCGCGGCGCCAGCAGGACCGCGATAAGTCCGGCGACGAGCAGCCAGGACCGGCGTACGAAGACATCGACGCCGCTGATCGAGCCCACCCGGATCGCGCCCGGCGGCCCATGGCCCCCGCTCGAACGATCCCCAGCCACGCGGCCACGCTATCCGACGGATTGTCGGGGCTCGCGTCTAACGTTGCCGGACATGAGTATCGAGGTGGTGCACGACCCGGTCGAGAGCCGCGCTCCGCGCACGCTGGTCGACGGCGTCGACGTCGTCGGCAGCCTCTCGCCCAGTCGGGCATCGGACTTCATGACCTGTCCGCTGCGCTACCGCTTCCGGGTGATCGATCGGCTGCCGGAGCCACCGAGCCCGGTCGCCGTCCGGGGGACCGTCGTGCATGCGGTGCTGGAGCGGTTGTTCGACCTGCCGGCCGAGCAGCGCACCCTGCCGGCCGCAGCGCAACGCGTGCTGCCGGAGTGGGAGCGCCTACTGGCCGAGGAACCGGACCTCGACACCATGTTCGACGGCGCGCAGGCAGCCGACCTGGCCGGCTGGCTCGCCTCCTGCCGCGAGCTGTTGGGCACCTACTTCGAGCTGGAGGACCCCAGCCGGCTGGAGCCCGCGCAGCGCGAGCTCTACGTCGAGCACGTGCTCGACTCCAGGCTGCTGCTGCGCGGCTACGTCGACCGGGTCGACGTCAACGACGCCGGCGAGGTTCGCGTCGTCGACTACAAGACCGGCCGCTCGCCCAGCGAGTTCTTCGAGGGCCAGGCGTTGTTCCAGATGAAGTTCTACGCGCTGGTGCTCTGGCGGACCACCGGGCGGGTTCCGACGCTGCTGCAGCTGGTCTACCTGGGCAACGGCGAGACCCTCCGCTACCAGCCCGACGAGGCGGACCTGCGAGCCACCCAGCGCAAGGTCGAGGCGCTGTGGGCAGCCATCGACCGGGCGACCCGCACCGGCCAGTGGGTGGCCCGCAAGTCGGCGTTGTGCGCGTGGTGCTCCCATCAGGCGCTGTGCCCGCAGTGGGGAGGCACCACCCCGGACCTTCCGGAGCGCTGACCTCCGGGCTCCGGGTCAGGCCGGCGCCGGTACCGATGCGTCACTGGCGCTGGTGGCCGCCGGGGTGATGGCTCCGGCATCGATCTGCTCGGCCCAGTGACAGGCGACGGTGTGTGCGGGGGCGAGCTCGCGAAGCAGCGGGCGCTCGTCGTCGCAGCGCGTCGGCTGGCGAAACGGGCAGCGGGTGTGGAAGCGACAACCCGACGGCGGGTTGGCCGGTGAGGGCAGGTCGCCGGTGAGGAAGATGCGCTCCCGGCTGTCCTCGACGACCGGGTCGGGGACCGGCACCGCCGACATCAGCGCCTTGGTGTACGGGTGCAGCGGCGAGGCGTACAACGACTCCGCCGGCGCCTGCTCGACGATGCCGCCCAGATACATGACCGCGACCTCGTCCGAGACGTGCTTGACGACGGCCAGGTCGTGGGCGATCACCAGGTAGGTGAGTCCGAGCTGCTCCTGAAGCTCGGCCAGCAGGTTCAGCACCTGAGCTTGGATGGAGACGTCGAGGGCGGAGACCGGTTCGTCGGCGATGACCAGGTCCGGCTCGAGCGCGACGGCACGGGCGATGCCGATGCGTTGGCGCTGCCCGCCGGAGAACTCGTGCGGATAGCGGCGCGCGGAGCTGCGCGGCAGGCCGACGAGCTCGAGCAGCTCACGGACCCGGGTGTTCTTGTCGTAGGCGATGCCATGGGCGCGCAGCGGCTCGGTGAGAATCGTCTCGACGCTCTGCCGCGGGTTCAGGCTCGCCATCGGGTCCTGGAATACCATCTGCATGTTGCGCCGCATCGCGCGCAGCTGCTCCCCTCGCAGCGCGGCAACGTCGGTGCCGTCATAGAGCACGGACCCGGCGGTCGGCTCCACCAGCCGCAGGATCGCCTTGCCCAGGGTGCTCTTGCCGCAGCCGGACTCGCCGACCAGCCCGAGGGTCCGTCCGCGCGGGATCGCGAGGTCCACCCCGTCGACGGCCTTGACGTGCCCGATGACCTTGTCGAAGACCACGCCCTTCCGGATCGGGAAGTAGACCTCCAACCCGCGGACCTGCAGCAGGGCCTCCTCGGCTGGCTCGGGCTGTTCCGCCACGACGTTCACCGGCGCATCCCCGGCTCGCTCATCAGCGGGTTGAAGCAGCGCAGCGCCCGCTCTCCAGCCGGCTCCAAGCTGGGTGTCAGCTCGGTGCAGCGGCTGATCTCGTTGGGGCAGCGAGGGGCGAAGGCGCAGCCCTGCGACCACTCGAGAACGTCGGTCGGAGAGCCGGGGATGGGGTGCAACGGCTCGCCGCGGGCGCTGTCCAGCCGCGGGATCGAGGCGAGCAGCCCGCCCGTGTACGGATGCCGCGGCTGCGCGAAGAGGGGCCGCCGGGGCGACGACTCGACGATCCGGCCCGAGTACATGACATGCACCTCGTCGCACAACCCAGCCACGACTCCGAGGTCATGAGTGATCATGACCAGCGCCGTGCCGGTGTCGGCGACCAGTTCCTTGAGCAGCTCGAGGATCTGCGCCTGGATCGTGACGTCGAGCGCGGTCGTCGGCTCGTCGGCGATCAGCAGCCGCGGCTGGCAGGCCAGCGCGATGGCGATCAGCACGCGTTGGCGCATCCCCCCGGACAGCTGGTGCGGATACTCCTTGAGCCGACGGACCGGATCGGGAATCCCCACCGTGCGCAGCAGCTCCCCCGAGCGGTCGAGTGCCTCGCGCCTGGCGACGTCGCGGTGCCGCTGGATGACCTCCGCGATCTGTGTGCCGATGGTGATCACCGGGTTCAGCGAGGTCATCGGGTCCTGGAAGACCATGGCGATGTCCTGGCCACGCACCGAGTTGAGCTGTTTGGCCGACATCGAGAGCAGCTCACGCCCGTTGTAGCGGACCGAACCAGCCGTTCGCACGCCGCCCTTCGGCAGCAGACCCATGATCGCCAGTGACGTGACGCTCTTGCCGCTCCCGGACTCCCCGACCAGGCCGACGTGCTGGCCGGCGGCGACCGAGAACGACACGTCGCTGACCGCGTGCAGCGGGTCCTGGCCGCGCCGCTTGAAGGTCACCGAGAGCGAGTCGACCGCCAGCAGCGGCGCCGACCCGGCGGCTGGGACCGGCGTTGTCGGGTCGTCGTGGACTGTGGTGGACGCGGTCATCGGCTGGTCACCTGCGCTGCTTGGGGTCGAGTGCCTCACGCATTGCCTCGCCCAGCAGCGTGAAGCCCAGCGCGGTCACCGCGATGCAGATGCCGGGATAGAAGGCCAGCCAGGGAGCCACCTCGAAGCGGTCCTGACCCGACACGATCATCCGGCCCCACTCAGCGACTCCGGGATCGCCGTTGCCCAGGCCCAGGTAGGACAGCGCGGCCACCTCGATGATGGCCGTTGCCAGGTTGAGAGTGGCCTGCACGATCGTGGGGCCGAGGGAGTTCGGCAGCACGTGGCTCATCACCAGGGTGCGGCGCCGCAGGCCCAGAGCCCGGCCGGCAAGCACGTAGTCCGAACCGCTCTGCGCGAGCATCGACCCGCGCAGCAGCCGCGCGAAGATCGGCACCTGGGCGACGCCGATGGCCACCATCAGTGCCAGGTTGCTCTTGCCCATCGCCGCGGCGATCGAGATGGCGAGCAGCAGGCTCGGGATCGCCAGCATGATGTCGACGAAGCGCATGATCAGCGTCTCCACCCACCCGCGCAGGCCTCCGGCCAGCACCCCGAGCACGGTGCCGGCCGTCAGGCCGATCACGGTGGACACGACACCGATCACGAGCGACTGGCGGGCACCGAAGATCAGCTGGGTGAGCTCGTCGGATCCCCAGCGGTCGATCCCTAGCAGGTGGGCCGCTGAGCTGCCCTGCACGTACGTCGGCAGCGACAGCGCCGTCCACTGTCGGGAGTTCGGCTCGTAGGGGGCGAGCACCGGAGCGAGGATCGCGACCAACACGAACAGCGACATGATCGACGCACCGATGATCGCCATCGGGTTGCGGACCAGCCGCTTGGCCGCCCCACGCCACAGGCTCTCGCCGGGGCCGTCGTTGCGCCCTGTGGTGGTCGGTCGGACGGTGCTGAGCGACGCATCGGTCACCGGGATGGTCATG
>JBBSGC010000040.1:0-15268 GCA_038254525.1 Propionibacteriales bacterium
CCGGGGAGGGCAACGCCGGTGCCGGCACCCCGACTGTGCTGGGCGGCACCTCCGACGTCCCAGTGGGCAGCGGCGCGGTGTTCCCCGCACAGCAGGTAGTGGTGACGCAACCCAGCAGAGGCACCTTCAAGGGCTTCTCCGGCATCTGCACCCATCTGGGCTGCCCGCTCAGCGATGTCACCGCGACCATCAACTGCAACTGTCACGGCAGCGCGTTCTCGATCACCGACGGTTCGGTCGTCAACGGCCCGGCCACCAGACCGCTGCCCGGGGTCGCGGTCAAGGTCGACGGCAGCAACGTCGTGCTCGGCTGAGGTCGCCGTCGGCCGCTGCGGCTCAGCTGTCGCCCGCGCTGCATAGGCTGTGACCGTGGCCGATCCCGCGACCTACCGACCCGCCCCGGGCGCGATCCCGGAGTCGCCCGGGGTCTACAGGTTCCGCGACGAGCGGGGCCGGGTGATCTACGTCGGCAAGGCCAAGTCGCTGCGGCCGCGGCTCTCGTCGTACTTCCAGGACCTCGCCAACCTGCACTCCCGCACGCGCACCATGGTGACCACGGCCGCATCGGTGGACTGGACGGTCGTCAGCACCGAGGTCGAGGCGCTGCAGCTGGAGTACACCTGGATCAAGGAGTTCGACCCCCGCTACAACGTCAAGTACCGCGACGACAAGTCCTACCCGTGGCTCGCGGTCACCCTCAACGAGGAGTTCCCGCGGGTGATGGTGGGCCGCGGACCCAAACGCAAGGGCGTGCGCTACTTCGGTCCCTACAGCCACGCGTGGGCCATCCGGGAGACGGTCGACCTGCTGCTGCGGGTGTTCCCGATGCGCTCCTGCTCGTCCGGTGTCTTCAAGCGTTCGCAGCAGATCGGCCGGCCCTGCCTGTTGGGTTACATCGGCAAGTGCAGCGCGCCGTGCGTCGACCGGGTGAGCGCCGAGGAGCACCGGGACATCGTCGAGGACTTCTGCAACTTCCTGGCCGGCCAGACCGCGCCGTACGTCCGGCGCCTCGAGCGGCAGATGCAGAAGTCCGCCGCCGCCATGGACTACGAGCGGGCCGCCCGTCTCCGCGACGACATCGGCGCGCTCAACCGGGCACTGGAGAAGAACGCTGTCGTGCTCGGCGACGGTACAGACGCCGACGTGGTCGCCCTCGCCGAGGACCCGCTGGAGGTCGCCGTCCAGATCTTCTCCGTGCGCACCGGGCGGATCCGCGGGCAGCGCGGCTGGGTCGCCGACAAGACCGACGACGCCGGCTCGGGTGACCTGGTCGAGCGGGCCCTGGTCAAGCTCTACGACGGTGAGACGGCAGAGGCGATCCCCCGGGAGGTGCTGGTTCCCGCCCTGCCCGCCGACGCCGCCGCGCTGGCCGCGTGGCTGGCCGCGCGCCGAGGCGGCCACGTCGACCTTCGAGTTCCCCTGCGGGGCGACAAGCGGGCGCTCATGGAGACCGTCGCCCGCAACGCCAAGCAGTCGCTGGCCACGCACAAGACCCGACGGGCCAGCGACCTGACCACACGCAGCCGGGCGCTCGAGGAGATCCAGCTGGCCCTCGGCCTCGACGACGCTCCGCTGCGGGTGGAGTGCTTCGATGTCTCCAACCTGCAGGGCACCGAGGTCGTCGCCTCGATGGTGGTCTTCGAGGACGGCCTGCCGAGGAAGAGCGACTACCGCAGGTTCGTGATCCGGGGCGTTGACGGGCAGAACGACGTCGCGTCGATCCACGAGACCATTCTCCGTCGGTTCCGGCGCATGCACGAAGACCAGGAGGCCGAAGTGCGCGACCCGGACACCGGCCGTCCGCGGCGCTTCGCCTACACACCCGGCCTGGTGGTCGTCGACGGTGGCCCACCGCAGGTAGCGGCGGCCGCGCAGGCGATGGCCGAGGCGGGAGTGCCCGACGTCGCGGTGTGCGGCCTGGCGAAACGGTTGGAGGAGGTCTGGCTTCCCGGCGAGGACGACCCCGTGATCCTGCCGCGCACCAGCGAGGGCCTCTATCTCCTGCAGCGGATGCGCGATGAGGCACACCGCTTCGCGATCAGCCACCACCGCGACCGGCGTTCGAAGTCGATGGTCGCCAGCGCCCTCGACGACGTGCCGGGCCTCGGTGACGTCAGGCGCAAAGCCCTGCTCAAGCAGTTCGGCTCGCTGAAGAAGCTGCGGTCCGCGACCGTGCAGCAGATCGGATCGGTCCCCGGGATCGGTCCCGCCACGGCCGAATCCGTGGTGACCGCACTGGCCGCCGGCTCGGCACTGGCCTCCGCCGCAGCGCCGGGGGAAGGCTTGGTGGCCCTGCCTCCCGGCGGCGTCAACGTGGCCACCGGCGAGCTGCACGACGACCCGCCAGCCCTGCCACAGACCACCGAGCGCCCGGAGGTCACGTGAGCGAGGCACCCGAGCTGCCGATCCGCGACCTGCTGTTGGTGACCGGGATGACCGGTGCCGGCCGCAGCACCGCCGCGAAGGCCCTGGAGGACCTGGGCTGGTTCGTCGTTGACAACCTGCCGCCGCAGCTGCTGGGCGCCGTGATCGAGCTGGTGGGGCAGCAGGGCGATGGTGAGACCCGCCTTGCCGTGGTCGTCGATGCCCGGTCCCGTTGGTTCTTCGCCGAGCTGCAGGGCGCCCTCGACCGGCTTCGCGACAAGGGACCGCCACCGTCCATCCTGTTCCTCGAGGCATCCGACGACGTGCTGGTCCGCCGCCAGGAGGCTGCCCGCCGACCGCACCCCCTGCAGCACGGCCAGCGACTCCTCGACGGCATCACCGACGAGCGGGCGGCGCTCGCGACGCTGCGTGGCGACGCCGACGTGCTGATCGACACCACCACCACCAACGTGCACCAGCTGGTCGCCAAGATCGGCACCGCTTTCGGCGACCCCGCCTCGTCGCGGATGCGGGCGACGATCGTGTCGTTCGGTTTCAAGTACGGGATCCCAGTCGACGCTGACATGGTCGCCGACATGCGCTTCCTGCCCAACCCGTTCTGGGTGCCCGAGCTGCGACACCAGACCGGGCTCGATCCCGATGTCCGCGACTACGTGCGCGGCCAGGCCGACGCGGTGGTGTTCCTCGACCAGTACGAGGGTCTGCTGAAGGCGTTGACCGGCGGCTTCGAACGGGAGGGGAAGCGATTCGTGACGTTGGCCATCGGCTGCACCGGGGGCAAGCACCGCAGCGTGGCGATGTCGGAGGCGCTCGGTGAGCGGCTGCGGGCGCACGACGTCGAAGTGTTGGTCCTGCATCGCGACCTGGGGCGGGAGTGAGCGCGTCCATGACTCGTGGAGGCGGAGCTGGTCCGGCGCGCCGACAGGACCTTGCGGTGGTCGCTCTCGGTGGTGGCCACGGACTCGCGGCCTCCCTCGGTGCGCTGCGTCGCGTGACCACGGCGCTGACCGCCGTGGTCACTGTCGCCGACAACGGCGGATCCTCAGGGCGTCTGCGCGACGAGCTGCGGGTGCTCCCCCCGGGAGACCTGCGACAGGCGCTGGCCGCCTTGTGCGGCGACGACGAATGGGGTCGCACCTGGGCAGCCGTGCTGCAGCACCGTTTCACCTCCTCCGGCGCCCTGCACGACCACGCGGTCGGCAACCTGTTGATAGTGGCGCTCTGGGAGCTGCTGGGGGACGCGGTCGGTGGCCTGGCGTGGGTGGCACGACTGCTCGGCGCCCAGGGTCAGGTGCTGCCGATGAGCGCGGTGCCTCTGGACATCACCGCCTCGGTGCGTGGCTGTGACCCGGCCGACCCGCAGGCGCTGACGACCGTGCGCGGCCAGGTGGAGGCGGCGACGGCCGCCGGTGAGGTCGTCGAGGTGGCGCTGGAACCGCACGACCCACCGGCCTGCCCGGAGGCGCTGCATGCGATCCGGGCCGCAGACTGGGTGGTGCTTGGGCCGGGCTCCTGGTTCACGAGCGTGATCCCGCATCTGCTGGTCCCCGACCTGTTCACCGAGCTGCACCGGACTGCGGCCCGGCGGCTGGTCGTGCTCAACCTCACGCCTCAGGAGGGCGAGACGGCCGGTTTCTCGCCGGCTCATCATCTCGAGGTGCTGGCCCGGCACGCACCCTTGCTGCGGATCGACATCGTGCTCGCCGACGCCGGGCACGTCGACGACCGACCGGCCCTGGAGCGGGCGGCCGCGACCCTCGGCGCGAAGCTCGTGGTGGACCAGGTGGCGGCCGCCGACGGGTCCGCGCGGCACGACCAGCTGCGGCTGGCGGCGGCGTACGAACGGATCTTCGAGCGCGTCGAAACTTCGAGGACCGAGCGTGTCCCGCCGAGCCCGGAACGCGCATAGAGTGGGCCGCTGACGTCAGGCAGTCCCTCACCGGCCCGCCACGGCGGCGCAAGGGGACCAGGCACGCGACCGGCGGGAACTGAGACGGATGGCCATGACGGCACAGGTTAAGTCCGAGCTTTCCAGCGTCTCGATCACCAGGTCGTGCTGCCGCAAGGCGGAGGTTTCGACGCTGCTGCGGTTCGCCGGAGGGCTGCACATAGCGGCCGGACGGATCGTCGTGGAGGCCGAGCTCGACACCGGGGCCGCCGCCCGGCGCCTGCGCCGCGACCTGCTCGAGGTCTACGGCCACCAGAGTGAGGTTGTCGTCGTGTCCGGCAGCGGGTTGAGGTCCGGCACCCACTACGTGGTCCGGGTCGTGAAGGACGGCGAGGCGCTGGCCCGGCAGACCGGACTCATCGACGGTCGCGGTCGTCCGGTGCGCGGTCTCCCGCCCCAGGTGGTCACCGGGGCAGCGTGTGACTCCGTGGCCGCCTGGCGGGGCGCCTTTCTCGCCCATGGCTCGCTCACCGAGCCGGGTCGGTCGTCGGCGTTGGAGGTCACCTGTCCCGGGCCCGAGGCCGCCCTGGCCCTCGCCGGCGCCGCCCGGCGGCTCAGCATCCACGCCAAGACCCGCGAGGTGCGTGGGGTCGACCGGGTGGTGATCCGTGACGGTGAGGCGATCGGTGCGCTGTTGACCCGTCTCGGCGCTCATGAGTCGCTGATGGCGTGGGAGGAGCGCCGGATGCGCCGGGAGGTCCGGGCCACCGCCAACCGGCTCGCGAACTTCGACGACGCCAACCTTCGGCGCTCCGCGCGAGCCGCGGTCGCCGCCGGCGCCCGCGTCGAGCGAGCTCTGGAGATCCTCGGCGACGATGTCCCCGACCACCTCGCTGTTGCCGGTCACCTACGTGTCCAGCACAAGCAGGCAAGCCTCGAAGAGCTCGGGCACATGCACGACCCGCCGCTGACCAAGGACGCGATAGCGGGTCGCATCCGACGACTGCTGGCGATGGCGGACAAGCGGGCCGAGGACCTGGGCATCCCGGACACCGAGGCCAGCCTGACGCCGGACATGCTGGCCGAGGCCCCCTGAGTCGGGAACCGGCACCGCCCGGCTCGGTCAGCAGCCGTCGCGTCTCCAGGCGTGAGCCGCATCGGGCGGAGGTGCAGCGATAGAGTCAGGGTCGCGGCGAGGTCTGCGCCCGGTACTCGACGGGCAGATGTCCGTCCCCGTACTCGGTGGGCCGAGGTCCGGTCCCCGTAGCGTGTCGCCAGGAGGAGCCCGCCGTGTCTGTCCGCGTAGGAATCAACGGCTTCGGCCGGATCGGGCGCAACTTCTACCGCGCCGTGCAGGCCACCGGTGCCGACATCGAGGTGGTGGCCTTCAACGACCTCGGTGACGACGAGACCCAGGCGCACCTGCTGAAGTACGACACGATCCTCGGCCGGCTCGACCAGCCCGTGTCGGTGACTGAGCAAGGCATCCGAGTCGGCGACCGCACCATCCACTCCCTCGCCGAGCGGGACCCGGCGGCCCTGCCGTGGAAGGAGCTGGGTGTAGACGTGGTGATCGAGTCGACCGGACTGTTCACCGACGCCACCTTGGCCCGGGCCCATCTCGATGCCGGCGCCCAGAAGGTGGTCATCTCCGCACCGGCGAAGAACGAGGACGTCACGATAGTGATGGGCGTCAACGACAACACCTATGACCCGCGGGCGCACGCGGTGATCTCCAACGCCTCGTGCACGACCAACTGCTTGGCGCCGATGGCCAAGGTGCTCAACGACTCACTCGGGATCGTGCGCGGGCTGATGACGACCATCCACGCGTACACCCAGGACCAGAACCTCCAAGACGGCCCGCACCAGGATCTGCGGCGGGCCCGGGCGGCGGCGCTCAACATAGTGCCGACGTCGACCGGTGCGGCCAAGGCGATCGGCCTGGTGCTGCCAGAGCTGAAGGGCAAGCTCGACGGCTACGCGTTGCGCGTCCCGGTGCCCACCGGTTCGGCGACCGACCTCACGTTCACCGCCGGCCGGGAGACTTCGGTCGCCGAGGTCAACGAGCTGGTGGCGGCCGCGGCCCGCGGCCCGATTGGATCGGTGCTGCGCTACACCGAGGACCCGATCGTGTCCTCCGACATCGTCCGTGATCCCGCCTCGTGCGTCTTCGACTCGGGGCTGACCAAGGTGATCGGCGACTCGGTCAAGGTCGTTGGCTGGTACGACAACGAGTGGGGCTACTCAAACCGGCTGGTGGACGTCGTCGCGCTCGTCGGCGCCGACCTGTGACGACCCCCCCAAGCGCGGCCGCCTCCACGGTCACTGGGGACCCCTACGCCAATAGGTTGAGCGTGGGGGACCCCCTCGCCAGGGGCAGGCGGGCGTGAACCGCCCCAGTCGCCCGCTGCTCGCGTGAGAACGATCGACGACCTCGGAGATCTGCGGGGCAAGCGGGTCCTGGTCCGCAGCGATCTCAATGTGCCGCTCGACGGCTCCACGATCACCGACGACGGCCGGATCCGCGCGAGCGTGCCGACGATCGTCAGGCTTCGCGACGCGGGCGCCCGGGTGCTCGTCGTGGCGCACCTGGGCCGGCCGAACGGCGCTCGGGACCCGGCGTACTCGTTGGGGCCAGTGGCCGCCCGGCTCGGCGAGCTGCTCCGCACCCCGGTAGCGCTGGCCGCTGACACCGTGGGTGGCGGCGCACGCCGCACGGTGAGCGCACTGGTCGACGGCGATGTAGCCGTGCTCGAGAACGTGCGCTTCAATCCCGGCGAGACAAGCAAAAACGACGAGGAGCGCGGCGCGTTCGCCGACGACCTGGCCGCGCTCGCGGATGCATTCGTCTCCGACGGCTTCGGCGTGGTGCACCGCAAGCAGGCCAGCGTCTACGACGTCGCCGCCCGGCTGCCGCATGCCGCCGGCGGGTTGGTCCTCGCCGAGGTTGAGGTGCTGCGCCGGCTCACCGGCAGCCCCGACCGGCCGTACGTCGTCGTGCTCGGCGGCTCCAAGGTGTCCGACAAGCTCGGTGTGATCGAGAACCTGCTCGGCAAGGCCGACCGGCTTCTGGTCGGCGGTGGCATGGTCTTCACGTTCCTGGCCGCCGCCGGTCACGAGGTCGGCACCAGCCTTCTCGAGGTCGACCAGGTGGAGTCCTGCCGGGGTTACCTCGACCAGGCCCGTTCACAGGGCGTCGAGATCGTCCTTCCGACGGACATCGTCGTGGCGGCCGAGCCCGCACCGGACGCACCCGCCAGGGTCGTTCCCGCCGACGCGATGCCTCGCGACCAGGCCGGACTCGACATCGGCCCCGACTCAGCGGCCGCCTTCGCCGACGCCATCCAAAGCGCGCGCACCGTGTTCTGGAACGGCCCGATGGGCGTCTTCGAGATCGAGTCGTTCGCCGCCGGCACCCGAGCGGTGGCCCAGGCGCTCACCGAGGTCCATGGGTTGACCGTCGTGGGTGGCGGTGACTCCGCCGCTGCCGTACGCACGCTCGGCTTCGCCGACGATGCTTTCGGCCACATCTCCACCGGGGGCGGGGCCAGCCTGGAGCTCCTTGAGGGCAAGACTCTCCCCGGACTCGCCATCCTGGAGGACTGACCCGTGCCCACCGCCGCTCGGAGTTCTGGCCGTCGACCGTTGATGGCCGGCAACTGGAAGTCGAACCTCAACCACCAGGAGGCCGTGGCGCTGGTCCAGAAGCTGGCCTGGACGCTGTCGGACAAGCGGCACAACTACGCCAAGGCGGAGGTCGCGGTGCTGCCGCCGTTCACCGACCTGCGTAGCGTGCAGACGCTCGTCGACGGTGACCGGCTGCAGCTGCGCTACGGCGCCCAGGACGTCTCCGCTCACGAGGCGGGCCCCTACACCGGCGACGTCACCGCCGCCATGCTGGCCAAGCTCGGCTGTTCCTACGTCGTCGTGGGGCACTCCGAGCGCCGTGAGCACCATCACGAGGACGACGAGCTGGTCAATGCCAAGGCGCAGCGCACGCTGACGGGGGGCATGACCCCGATCGTGTGCGTCGGTGAAGGCCTCGAGGTCCGCCGGGCGGGAGACCAGGTGGCCCACACACTGGGTCAGCTCGCCGGCTCGCTCGCCGGGCTGACCGGCGACCAGGTCGGCGGCCTGGTCATTGCCTACGAGCCGGTCTGGGCCATCGGAACCGGGGAGGTCGCCACCCCCGACGACGCACAGCAGGTCTGTGCGGCGCTCCGTGCCCGGGTCGGCGAGGCCTGGTCGCCGACGGCCGCGGCGGCGGTGCGTATCCTCTACGGAGGGTCGGTCAAGGCCGCCAACGTCGCCGGCATCATGCTCCAACCTGATGTCGACGGGGCTCTGGTGGGTGGGGCCAGCCTGACCGCAGATGAGTTCGGCGGCATCTGCCGGTTCTACGACATGCCGGTGCTATGACGAACGGTGGCCGGACACCGGAGCCCGTGAAACAGACCCGGGTCCGCGCCAAACCGCTCCCGACAGCGAAGGTCTGAATCTCGTGGTACTTGCGTTCTCCCTGCTGTTGATGCTCGCCAGCGCTCTCCTGGTCCTGCTCGTGCTGCTGCACAAGGGGCGCGGTGGTGGCCTGTCCGACATGTTCGGCGGTGGGGTTTCGACCGGCCTCGGGGGGTCCTCGGTGGCCGAGCGCAACCTCGACCGGATCACGATCGGGATCGGCGTCATCTGGCTGCTGTGCATTGTCGCCCTCGGGCTGCTATTGAAGGCGGGGGCGTCCTGACCGCAGGGGCTTACACTCTTGTGGCCAGGCGAGGCTTCGCCGGGCATCGGCGGTGACGAAGGAGCTCAACGGTGGCGGGTGGCAGTGCGATCCGAGGCAGTCGGGTGGGCGCCGGACCGATGGGGGAGGCAGAGCGTGGTGAAGCCGCACCGCGCCAGCGCATCTCCTACTTCTGTGCACACGGGCATGAGACGCGGCCCAGCTTCTCGGCGGAGGCGAACGTCCCCGACTCCTGGGACTGCCCGCGATGCGGTCTACCGGCCAGCCGTGACGAGCAGAACCCGCCGCCAGCCCCCAGGATCGAGCCGTACAAGACGCACCTGGCCTACGTGAAGGAACGGCGCTCCGACGACGAGGCGGCCGAGATCCTCGAGGAGGCCCTGGAGCTCCTGCGTCACCGGCGTGCCCGGGGCGACGTCATCTTCTAGGCACAGTGGGACGACCCACCTCGGGTCGACCGACACCGCGGCAGCAGAGCAGGCACCCCGCGGCTCAGGGCGAGCTGATGCGGTGCAGCCCCGGCGGCAGCTTGCTCGCCGCGGCTGCATCCAGCAGCCACAGGGTCCGCGACGATCCGGTGACCCCGGCCGCGGGCACCTGGAGACGTCCGCTGCCGCTCAAAGCCAGCTGGACCGCCGCTGCCTTGTCGTCACCGGCGACGACGAACCACACCTCGCGGGCTCGGTTGAGGCTGTTGAACCCCAGCGAGATGCGGGTCGGTGGCGGTTTCGGTGACCCCCGCACCGCGAAAGCGGTGCGGGGGTCGTGCACTCCGGGGTGCTCGGGGAACAGCGATGCCACGTGCCCCTCCGGGCCGACGCCGAGCATCAGGATGTCGAAGGTGGGGGAGCTCCCGTGGTCCTCGGGCGCCGCAGCGGTGGCCAGCTCGGCGGCGTAGGCGGCTGCGGCCGTCTCGACGTCCCAGGAGCCGTCGTCAGCAGGCATCGGATGCACCCGCGATGGGGCCAGCTCGAGCAGGTCGAGGAGGTTACCACGGGCCTGCAGCTCATTGCGCTGGTCGTCCTCGGCCCGGACAAACCGCTCGTCGCCCCACCACAGCTGCACCCGTTGCCAGTCCACAGCGTCCCGCGCGCCGGAGGCCCCGACCTCGGCGTGCACCCGGTCGGCGATGCTGCCACCGGTCAACACCCACGACGGCACTCCGCCACTACCTTGCAGGTCGACGAGCCGCGTGAGCAGCCGTGCGGCCACTGCCGAAGCGAGCACCCGAGGACTGCGATGCACCACTACCTCGGGCGTGCTCACGCCGGACCCGCGGCGGACGAGGCGCCCCCCGCGGCCTCGCTCTCCGCGACCGCCCGCTCCTTGGCCGCGGTTCGCTTGGCCGCCGGGTTCCTGGTCGTCGCCTTCTTCTTGGCTGCGGGCTGCCGCGCCGCCGCCTTCTTTGCCACCGGCCGCGTGTCCGCCGCCGACCTCTTCGTCGCACGCCCACTGTTGGCCGCGGACGCACCGGCCCGCTGCACCACCACCCGCACCGTCTCGGCGAAGATGTCGTCCTCGTCGAGCCGGCGCAGCTCCTCGGCCATGAGCTCGGCGGTTTCGCGGCGCTTCAGGGCCACCGGGCGATCCGCCTCGCCGGGGATGCTGAAGACCGCCGATCTCCCGGACGGACGGGAGATCGCAATGTCCCCGTGCCGGGTGAGCAGCCGAACCTGAGTGATGCCGGGGCCACGGCTCGGCTTCTGCACCACCTCGACCTTCAGCCGGGACTGCAACCATGCCGACAGCAGCTCGGCGCTGGCGTTGTTGCGCTCGGCGCGGACCTCCGCCGACGACACCGTCACGGGGTGCTGGTCGAGGGCGGCCGCTAGCAGCCCCCGCCACGGGGTGAGCCGGGTCCACGCCAGGTCGGTGTTGCCCGGGGCATAGTGCGTCGCCTGGTCCAGCAGGGAGCCATGGTGGTTGCGCTTGCCGCCGGCAGAGTCGCTGATCCGCCGCTGGGACAACCCCCCCAGCGGATCGGCAGCCATGTCCGCGGGCGCCTGCTGCGGCCACCACACCACCACCGGTGAGTCGGGAAGCAGCAGCGGGAGCACGACGGACTCGGAGTGGTCGACCAGCTCGCCGTTCATCCGCATCAGCACCGCCTCCCCGGAGGTGTTGTTGCCGATGCGTACGGAGGCGTCCAGCCGGATCGGGCCGCGCCGCTGCTTGCGGATGACGCCGAGGATGCGCGCGGGGTGCTCGGCGGAGACCTCCGCCGCGGCTCGCATGCTGGTGGAGTACCCGGCCTCGTCGGTCACCACGACCAGCGTCAGCACCATGCCCATCGCGGGGCTGCCCGCGGCCCGACGTGCCTTGACCAGGGCGGTCGCGATCTTGCTGGCGTTGGTCTCGGTCAGGTCGACCTGCATGGGAGCCCCTTGCGGTTGGAGTCGATCAGGGTCGGCGCCACTGGCGACCGTCGCGGGCCAGCATCTCGTCGGCGGAGTCCGGCCCCCAGGTGCCGGAGGGGTACTGCTCGGGCCTTCCACTCTTTGCCCAGGAGGCGATCACCGGGTCGAGAACTCGCCAGGACAGCTCGACCTCCTCGTGCTGGGGGAACAGCGGAGGGTCACCGAGCAGCACGTCGAGGATCAAACGTTCGTAGGCCTCCGGGCTGGACTCGACGAAGGCGCCGCCGTAGGCGAAGTCCATGTTGACGTCACGAAGCTCCATAGCGGTGCCCGGCACCTTGGCGCCGAAGCGCAGCGTTACGCCCTCGTCCGGCTGGATCCTCATCACCAGCGCGTTCTCACCCAGCTCCTCGGTCGCCGTCGCGTTGAACGGCAGGTGCGGCGCCTTCTTGAACGCCACGGCAACCTCGGTGACCCGGCGCCCCAGCCGCTTGCCGGTGCGCAGGTAGAACGGCACCCCAGCCCAGCGCCGGGTGTCGATGTCGAGGCGCAGGGCGGCGAAGGTCTCCGTAACCGAGTTGTTGGGAATGTCCTGCTCCTGCAGGTAGCCCTCGACCGGGACGCCGCCCTGCCAGCCCGGCGCGTACTGTCCGCGCGCCGAGTGCAGGTCGATCGGCTCCGGCCGCACGACGGCGCCCAGCACCTTCTGCTTCTCGATCCGCAGGCTGCGCGCGTCGAAGGCCGTCGGCTCCTCCATCGCCACCAGTGCCATCAGCTGCATCAGGTGGTTCTGAATCACGTCCCGGGCCGCGCCGATGCCGTCGTAGTAGCCGGCCCGGCCGCCGATGCCGATGTCTTCGGCCATCGTGATCTGCACGTGGTCGACGTAGTTGGAGTTCCAGACCGGCTCGAACATCGCGTTGGCGAAGCGGAACGCGAGGATGTTCTGCACCGTCTCCTTGCCGAGGTAGTGGTCGATGCGGAACACCGACTCGGCAGGGAAGACATCAGACACTATCTCGTTGAGCTGGCGGGCCGTCGCGAGGTTGGTGCCGAACGGCTTCTCGACAATGACCCGGCGCCAGGAGGATCCACCGCCGGTCGACAGACCGTGCTCCTTCAGCTGGCCGATCACCGTGGCGAAGAACCGTGGGGGAATCGACAGGTAGAAGGCGTAGTTGCCACCCGTGCCCCGCATCTCGTCGAGCTCGGCGATGGTCTCCCGCAGCTTGCCGAACGCACTGTCATCGTCGAACTCTCCAGGCACGAACCGGAAACCTTCGGCAAGCTGGTTCCACACCTCCTCGCGGAACGGGGTGCGGGAGTGTTCCTTGACCGCGTCGTGCACGATCTGCGTGAAGTCCTCGTGGTCCCAGTCGCGACGCGCGAACCCGACGAGGGAGAAGCCCGGTGGCAGCAGGCCCCGGTTGGCCAGGTCGTAGACCGCCGGCATCAGCTTCTTGCGCGACAGGTCGCCGGTGACGCCGAAGATCACCAAGCTGCAAGGACCGGCGATCCGAGGCAGCCGGCGATCCTGGTTGTCGCGGAGCGGGTTCGTGGGCGCCTCGGTCACCGCAGTGCCTCCATGAGCGAGTCGAGCCCGGCTCTCCGGTCGGTCAGGTGCAACCTCAACACAGGCCGGCCGTGGTCGGCCAGCACCTGTCCGTCGCCGATGGCCTGCGCGGCGATGAAGTCGCCGAAGGTGAACGGCTGCCCCGGGACCGCCAGGTCCGCCAGTGGCTTGCCGGTCAGCTGCAAGAAGACGCCGACCGCCGGTCCGCCCTTGTGGAACTGCCCGGTGGAGTGCAGGAACCGGGGTCCCCATCCGAACGTCGTGGGTCGCCCGGTCCGAGCCGCAAGCACCGGGCGGACGCCCGAGAGCCCAGCGTCGCGCTCCCGGTCCAGGTAGGCCATCACCGCGAGATAGCCGGTATCGCCGTCGAGATATCCGAGCAACGCGCTGATTGCCTCGGCGACGGTGCCGGCGCCCCAGGGCAGCAGGCCGGCAGTGGCGTAGACCTCGACGGCGCCGTGGGTGAAGGCGGGCACGGTCGACTTCCCGCTTTCGTCAAGCTGGCCCCGTGCTGCTTCCTTGGCGCTTTCGACGTCGGGCTGGTCGAAGGGGTTGATGCCGATCACGTGGCCGGCGACGGCGATCGCGTACTCCCAGAGCAGCATGGCCGCTCCGAGCGGCGCCGCCACCGCCGCGCCGTATCCCGACGTCGGCCGGACCGACTCGACCAGGTCACCTGTAGTGACCAGCACCTCGTCGGCGGTGTTGGGGTCGAAGTTGGGGGCGTCGACGCCCTCGACGACGACCGGCAGGATGCCCTTGCCCTGCTTGCCGGTCGACTCGGCGATCAGCTGCTCGACCCAGTCGCCGAAGCCGACGATTCCCGAGCCGGCGTCGGCGAGCACCACCTTGTCCACGCCAGTCGTGGCCGCCAGCCCCAGCAGCGCGCCGAGCCGCAGCCCCGGGTTGTCCGGGTCGTCGGCGGTCAAGGCGGGGGCGATGGCGGCCGCCTCGTCGAGCAGCAACCCGAGGTCGGCACCCGCCAGCCCGCTGGGCACCAGGCCGAACGCGGTCAGCGCCGAGTAGCGGCCACCTACCCCGGGGTCGGCGTTGAACACGCGGTAGCCGGCGTCCCTTGCCGACTTGTCGAGCGGTGACCCGGGATCGGTGACGACGACCATGCGGTCCCGCGGGTCGAGGCCGGCGTCGTCGAACGCCTGCTCGTACGCACGCCGCTGGCTGTCTGTCTCGACCGTGCCTCCGGACTTGCTGGAGACCACGACAACGGTCGCGGGCAGCCGGTCGGCGAGCGCTGCGCTGACGTAGTCGGGGTCGGAGGAGTCCAGCACGGTCAGCGACACCCCCGCGGTCCGGGTGATGACCTCGGGTGCCAGCGAGGAACCGCCCATTCCGCACAGCACCACGTGGTCGACTCCGTTGCCGGCGAGCTCGGCGCGCAGCGCCTCGATCTCCGCCACCAGTGGCCGCGACGACTCGGGCAGGTCGACCCACGACAGCCGCTTGGCCGCTTCGGACTCCGCTGCCGGCCCCCACAGCGTGGGGTCTTGCGCGGCGATCCGGCCCGCCACCGAGTCGGCCACCAGCTGGTCGACGAGAGCGGAGTAGCCGGCCTCGTCGCGGTAGCCGAAAAACAGCTCGTAGGGCACGTCAGCGTTGGCCGCGGTGTTCCATTCCGGCATCAGGTGTCCTCGCCGGCCTTGGCCAGCTCCCCTTCGACCGAGGCGACGAGCTCCTCCCAGGACTTCGCGAACTTGTCGATGCCTTCGTCCTCGAGCGTCGCGACCACCTCGTCATAGGGCACCCCCAGCTCCTCCAGCTGGTCAAGGACCGCCCGGGACTGATCGTAGGTGCCGTGCACCGTGTCGCCGCTGACCTCGCCGTGGTCGGCGAACGCCTGGAGGGTCTTCTCCGGCATGGTGTTGACGCAGTCGGCGACGACCAGCTCCTTGACGTACAGGGTGTCCGGAAGCTTGGGATCCTTGACGCCGGTGGAGGCCCACAGCGGGCGCTGGGTTCGGGCGCCGTCGGCGACCAGCGCATTGAACCGGTCCCCGGAGAAGGTCTCCTCGTACGCCTGGTAGGCGAGCCGAGCGTTGGCCAGCGCGGCCTTGCCGTGGAGCCGCGCCGCTGCGTCGCCGCCGATCTCATCGAGCCGCTTGTCGACCTCGGTGTCGACGCGGCTGACGAAGAACGAGGCGACCGAGTGGAGCCGGGACAGGTCGTGCCCGTTGTCCCGAGCCTGCTCCAGGCCACTGAGGTAGGCGTCCATGACGGCCCGGTAGCGCTCGAGCGCGAAGATCAGCGTGACGTTGACGTTGATCCCCTCGGCGAGTACGGCGCTGATCGCGTCGATCCCCTCG
>JBBSGC010000041.1:0-15086 GCA_038254525.1 Propionibacteriales bacterium
CGCTGCACAGGGTGGACCTCCTGTTGCTCCTCGGTTCTGGACGCTCGGTGGCCGACCATTCGCAGGCAGCGCCGGTCGCGGCTGAGACGGCGCTGATCACCGAGGCTCTAGCCCACGGCATCCCCGCCCTCGGGATCTGCTACGGCGTGCAGATCCTGGCGAAGGCACGAGGCGGCAGCGTCGGACCCGCGCAGCACAGCGAGCTGGGCTGGTACACCGTCGAGTCCGCCGACGAGGTGCTCTGCCCGCCCGGTCCGTGGTTGCAGTTCCACGGCGACGCCTTCACTCCTCCCGCTGGCGACCGCGTGCTCGGCCACACGAGTGCCGGGCCGCAGGCCCTCGCGGTCGATACCCGCGACCGCAACGGACGACCGGTGCGTGCGCTGGGCTGGCAGTTCCACGCCGAGACGACGCCGAAGACGCTCAATCACTGGCTGCTCAGCGCCGCCGACTTCGTCCAGGCCCAGGGCGGTGACGCCGAGGCACTGGCCGGCTACGCCGAATCCCACCAGGAGCAAGCCCGGGCCGCCGCCTTCGAGCTGACCGACTCCGCTTGCGCGTACCTGCTTGCCGGCTGAACCCGAGGAGTCAGCCCACCGGCACCGGCGGTTCGGCCCGGACAGCTCCGCGAGCCGACTGAGCGAGCAGGATCGCGACGATGACGGCACCGCCTCCGGCTACCTGCACCAGCGTGAGGCCCTCCCCGAACCAGGACCACCCGATCGCGGCCGCGCCCACCGGCTCCAGCATCGCGACGACCGTCACGACCGTGGCCGGCAGGTGCTGCAGAGCGAGCAGCTCGAGCATGAACGGCACGACGGTCCCGAGGACGACCACCCAACAAAGGGCAACCCACACGGGCAGCGACAGATCGACCAGGGCGCCCTGCAGGGACGTCGACGAGCGCAGGACCGAGCCGTCGAGCCCGCTCACCGGTGCGGCCACGTTGAGGGCCACCGCGCCGACCACGAACGCCCACACCACCACGTGCAGCGGGTCGGCGGAGTTGACGCCCCGCTCGCCGAGCAGGAAGTACGCGGCGAACGCAACTGCGGCACCGAGCGCGGCCAGCACGCCGACCCCGTCGAGGGTGAGCCCCTGCCACACCTGCCCGACGACGGCCAGCCCCCCAAGCGACAAGGCGATGGCGAGCCACATCCGGTTGCCCACCGCTTCGTGCTGCACGAAGCGCGCCCACAGCGCGACGAGCACCGGCGCGGTGTACTCCAGTAGCAGCGCGATCCCCAGCGGCAGCCGGTCGATGGCGACGAAGTAGGTCCATTGCAGGGCCGCGACACCCACCAGGCCGAGCGCGACGATGAGCAGCAGCGACTGGCCGCGCGGTGGCCGCAGCACTGCCGGACGGATCGCCGCCGCAACCAGCACGAACACGACTCCGGCACCGGTGACCCGCGCGCTGGTCAGCGCCGTCGGGTCCACGCCTGCCCGCAGGACCACTCGGGACGCCCCGGCGTTGACCACGAACAGCAGACCACCGGCGACAACGAAGGCGTAGCCGAGCCGGGGGCGCCTCCTCGTCACGGCGACGAGCGTACGCACAGCACGACTGCACCGAGCCGCGCGGCAGGTTGTGGCCGCCCGGCTAGGGTGCCGCCCATGACGGCTCCGACGGACTTCACCGCCCCCCGGCTGCGTCCCGCGCTGGAGACGATCCCGGCCTACGTCCCGGGCAAGCCTCCGGCGGCCCGGGACGGCGTCGAGACGTTCAAGCTGTCCAGCAACGAGAATCCCTACCCGCCGCTGCCCGCTGTCCTGGAAGCGGTGGCTCGGGCAGCCGCCAGCATGAACCGCTACCCCGACATGGGCGCGAGCCGCCTCTACGCCGCTTTGGCGCAGCGCTGGGACGTTCCGGTGGGCGACCTGGCCGCCGGAACCGGCTCGGTCGCCGTCCTCTACCACCTCCTGCAAGCGACGTGTGGTGACGGCGACGAGGTGGTCTACGCCTGGCGTTCGTTCGAGGCGTACCCGATCGCGGTGCAGATGACCGGCGCCCGCAGTGTGGCTGTGCCGCTGGCGTCGGGTGCCCGCCACGACCTGCCGGCGATGGCTGCAGCGGTGACCGAGCGCACCCGCGCACTGATCGTGTGCACCCCCAACAACCCGACCGGACCCGCGGTCACCGCCGAACAGCTGGCCGCGTTGGTCGACGCGGTGCCCCCGTCGGTACTGGTGGTCGTCGACGAGGCGTACGTCGAGTTCGTGCGTGACGCCGAGGTCGGCGACGGGATCGACTGCTACCGGGGGCGCGACAACGTCGTGGTGCTCCGCACGTTCTCCAAGGCCTACGGACTCGCCGGGCTCCGGCTGGGGTACGCAATAGCACCGGGTCGCATCGCGGAGGCGATCCGCAAGGTCGCGCTCCCGTTCGGCGTCTCGCAGATCGCGCAGGAGGCGGCGCTGGCCTCCCTCGCCGTCGAGGACCAGCTGCTGGCCCAGGTCGACGGCGTGGTGGAGGAGCGCCAACGTGTGGTCGGGGCGCTGCGCGACCACGGCTGGGACGTGCCCGACGCGCAGGGCAACTTCTTCTGGTTGTCGCTGGGCGAGGCGACGATGGCGTTCGCCGCCGCGTGCGACGATGCCGGTGCGATGGTCCGCCCGTTCGCCGGTGACGGGGTGCGGGTGAGCATCGGCTCGCCGGCGGGCAACGACCGGTTCCTCGGCGCCGCTGCGGCTTGGCGCGCGACGCATGGCTGACCAGCGTCTGCACCGGCCCGACGACTCCGGAGGACCAATCGACGTCCGCACGCTCCTCGAGCTCCGCACCTGGACCGCCTTCGATGTCGACGACGCCGGCCGGGTGCTCGCGGGCCATGACGGCTCGGGCTCGGTGCAGCTGGTAGAGATCGCCACCGACGGCCGCCGGACACCGCTGACCGCGCTCCCGGGGCCATGTTCGGGCCGCTACGTCGTCGGCGAACGGGCGGTCGTCGTCCAGCACGACGACGCCGGCAACGAGCTGGCGCAGCTGTCGCTGTTGCGCCTCGACGAGCAGCGCGCGGATCCGGCCGGCCTGGACGACCTGGTGCCGCTCGTCCGCGACGAGGCCCACCTGCACACCCTGGTCGACGTGCTGCCCGGCGCCGTCGTCTATGCGACCAACCGACGCAACGGCGTGGACTTCGACGTGGTGATGCGTCGGCTGGACACCGGCGAGGAGACGGTCGTCTACGACGCGGGCGGCTACGTGGCCGACACGGCCGTCGCCGCCGACGGCCGAGCCGTGGTGACTCTGCACTCGCTGCAGCCGGCCTCGACCCAGGTGTGGCTCAGCGCCCCAGGTGTCGGTCTGCGGGCCCTCACCGACGCCGACGAGCATGCGATGCATGTGGGGGCGAGCCTGCTGCCCGGCTCCGGTGACGTGGTGATGTCGTCGAACTCAGGCCGAGAGCACCTCGCGGTGGTCTGCCTGGCCGAGAGTGGAGTGACCAAGGTGCTCGTGGAGGCCGACGACCACGACGTGGTGGCGCTCCCGTCGCCAGACGGCCGGCGCCTGCTGGTCGTGCACAACGTCGACGGCGGCCACGCGCTCGCGCTGCACGATCCCGACGGGCACCTGCGACTGGACGTCCCGCTGCCCGCGCGCGGGATCGTCACCCCCGTGTGGTCGGCCGACTCGCGCTCGGTCGTCGTGGGTCTGGTCGCACCCACCGACCCGGGCACGCTGCTGCTCTTGGCGGCAGCCACCGGATCGCTGCGCACGGTGGTCTCGGCCGCCGAGCAGATGGTTCCCGCGCTGGGCGCCGCGCTCGTCGAGCCCACGAGCTACCGGGTGCCGGCTCGCGACGGTGAGCAGATCCCCTGCTTCGTCTATGCGCCGCGGGAAAAGCCGGCCGGGCCGCTGGCCGGCTCGGTGGTCGTCACCGTCCACGGCGGCCCCGAAGCGCAGGCGCAACGCGTGTTCAACCCCGTCGTACAGGCGTTGGTCTCCGCCGGCCACACCGTGCTCGTGCCCAATGTGCGGGGCTCGACCGGCTACGGCAAGCGCTGGTACTCCCTCGACGACGGCCGGCTGCGGCTGGAGTCGGTTGCCGACCTGGCCGACCTGCGCGCCTGGGTGCCGGCAGTCGACGGCGACCCGGAACGGGTGGCGCTCTACGGCGGCAGCTACGGGGGCTACCTCGTGCTCGCCGGCCTGTCGATGCAGCCGGAGAGCTGGGCCGCCGGGGTTGATGTCGTCGGCATGTCGTCGCTGGTGACGTTCCTCGAGAACACCGCCCCCTACCGTCGGGCGATCCGCGAACGTGAGTACGGCTGGCTCGACCGCGACCTGGACTTCCTGCAGATGGCGTCACCGCTGACCTACCTGGACGCGATGGCGTCCCCGCTGCTGGTGATCCACGGGGCCAACGACCCACGAGTGCCGTTGTCGGAGTCGCAGCAGATCAAGGCCGCCCTCGACGCCAAGGACGTCCCCTGCACGCTGCTGGTCTACACCGACGAGGGGCACGGGTTGGCCAAGCGCGCCAACCGGCTTGACGCCTATCCCCAGGTCCTCGATTTCCTGGGCGCCCACCTCGCCGGCTGAGCGGATGTCGACCCGCTGGGGACCGACGGGAACCGGGTCGCGAACGGTCAGGGTCAGGGCGTAGGCTGATCCTTACTCCCCGATCGCGTCCGCAGCTTGCGGCGCCCTGCCGTCACCTGCCGAGGAGGTGCCCGCGCTCGATGCCGCCCAGCTCCGTGACCAGGTCGCGCCCGGTCCAGCAGAAGCGACGCAGTGTCACCTCGCTGTGGCGGCTGCGGGGCTACCTGCGTCCGTACACCGGATCGCTGGTCCTGATGACTGCGGCGGCCACCACCGGCGTCTTTGTGTCGATCTCGATCCCGCTGGTCACCGGCGCTCTCATCGACGGGCCGATCAGCGACGGCGACCGGGGCGGCATCCTGCCGCTCGGTCTCCTGGCGCTCGCGCTCGGCATCGTCGAGGCGGCGCTGATCCTGATCCGCCGGTGGGTGCAAGCGGCCGCCGTGCTCGGTGTCGAGACGGCGCTGCGCAACGACCTCTACGCACACCTCGACCGGCTGCCGATGGCGTTCCACTCCCGGTGGCAGTCCGGGCAGCTGCTGTCCAGGGTCACCGGTGACCTGTCGACGATCCGGCGCTTCTCGGGTTTCGGGATGTTGTTCCTCGTCATCAACATCTTGCAGCTGACCGTGGTGACCTCGCTGCTGCTGCACCTCTACTGGCCGCTGGGTCTTGTCGTGGCCGTCGCCGCGGTGCCGATCGTCTATCTGTCGATGTCGTTCGAGAACCGCTACGTCGCGGTGTCGCGGCGCGTGCAGGACCAGCAGGGTGACGTGGCCACCCAGATCGAGGAGTCAACGCTCGGCATCCGGGTCATCAAGTCCTTCGGCCGCAGCGAGCACGCCTTCGAGGCCTTCGACACCCGGGCCACCCGGCTCTACGACAGTCAGCTCGCCAAGGTCCGCCTGCAGGCGCGGTTCTTCACGTTCCTCGAGGTGCTGCCCAACCTGGCGCTGGTGGTCGTGCTGCTGCTCGGCGCGATAGCTGTCGGCCGCAGCGGTCTGAGCCTGGGCACGCTGGTCGCCTTCATCACCTTGATGCTGCAGCTGGTCTGGCCGGTCGCCTCGCTGGGCTACATCTTGTCGATGGCGCAGGAGGCGATGACCGCCGCCGACCGCGTGGTCGAGATCTTCGACACCGAACCCGACATCGTCGGCGGCACGACTCAGCTGAGCGAGCCGCGCGGGCACCTGCGGTTCGAGGGCGTCGGCTTCCGCTTCCCCGACGCCGAGACCGACGTGCTGCACGACGTCGACCTGGAGGTGCTGCCGGGGGAGACGCTCGCCGTGGTCGGTGCCACCGGGTCCGGCAAGACGGTCCTCACCGGCCTCGTGCCCCGCCTCTACGACGTCACCGCGGGGCGCATCACGATCGACGGCGTCGACGTGCGCGACCTCACGCTGCCCTGCTTGCGCCAGGTCGTGGCCACGGCGTTCGAGGAGCCGACGCTGTTCAGCATGAGCGCGCGGGAGAACCTCACCCTCGGCCTCCCCGACGCCAGCGACGAGGAGGTACGCGCGGCGCTAGAGGTGGCGCAGGCGTCCTTCGTCGACGACCTCCCGTGGGGCCTGCACACCCGCATCGGCGAGCAGGGCATGGCGTTGTCGGGTGGCCAGCGCCAACGCCTCGCGCTCGCTAGGGCGGTGCTGGCCAAGCCGCGGATCCTGGTGCTCGACGACACGCTGTCGGCGCTGGACGTCCACACCGAGGCGCTGGTCGAGCAGGCGCTGCGCAACGTGCTCGCCCGGGCCACCGGCATCGTCGTCGCACACCGGGCCTCGACGGTCCTGCTCGCCGACAAGGTCGCGCTGTTGCAGGACGGGACGGTGACCGCCGCCGGCACCCATTCGCAGCTGCTCGCCACCGTCCCGGCCTACGCCGACCTGCTCGGTGCGATGGCCGAGACCGACGCGGAGGTCAGCGCATGAGTGCTTCGACCACCACCGGGACCACCACCGGGACCAGCACCGGGACCAGCACCGGGGCAAGCAACGGGACCAGCGCCTCATCGACGCCGGACTGGCGTGGCGTCTCCGCGGAGAACCAGGACGAGATCCCCGACTCGGTCGGCATCGTGCTGCGCGACCGCTCCCGCCGCCTGCTTCGCTCGCTGCTGCGTCCGCACCGACGCACCCTCGCTCTGGTGCTGGCCGTCGTGCTGGTCGAGAACTCCGCGCGGCTGGCGATCCCCTTCCTGGTCAAGGAGGGCATCGACAAGGGGATCCCGCCGATGCAGACCGGGCAGGGCAGCGGCACGCTGGTCGCCATCGTCGCGGTGGTGGGGGTCGTGGTCGCCATCCAGGCCGTCTCGCGGATCGCCTTCCTCCTGCTGACCGGCAAGATCGGCCAGCAGGTGCTGCTCGAGCTGCGAAGGCGGGTCTTCCGGCACTTCCAGCGGTTGTCGACCGCGTTCCATGACCGCTACACCTCCGGCCGGGTGATCTCCCGGTCGACGTCCGACATGGACGCGATCGAGGAGATGCTCGACACCGGATTCGACGGCCTGGTCACCGCCGCCTTGACGATGGTCGGCACGGCAGTCCTGCTGCTGGTCCTGGACCTGCGCCTCGGCCTCATCGCGCTGCTGTCGTTCCCGTTCCTGATCTGGCTGACCCGATGGTTCAGCCGCGAGTCGGCCAAGACGTACCGGCGTACCCGCGAGACGGTGGCCGCTGTCATCGTGCACTTCGTCGAGTCGATGACCGGGATCCGGGCAGTCCAGGCCTTCCGTCGCCAGGGTCGCAACGAGGAGATCTTCGAGGCCGTCAACGACGACTACCGCCTCGCCAACGAACGCGCGTTCCGGTTGGTCGGGCTGTTCATGCCGGGCATCAAGCTGATCGGCAACATTACGGTCGCGCTCGTGCTGCTCTACGGCGCCTTCCGGGTTTTCGACGGCGCGGTGACGATCGGGGTGCTGACGGCGTTCCTGATCTATCTGCGGCAGTTCTTCGAGCCGATGCAGGACATCAGCCAGTTCTACAACACCTTCCAGTCCGCCAGCGCCGCGCTGGAGAAACTCTCCGGGGTGCTGGAGGAGCGGCCCGACGTGTCGGCGCCGGAGCAGCCGCACCCGCTGCCGGTCGCCCACGGCGAGGTGCAGCTGGAACACGTGCACTTCAGCTACGTCAAGGACCGGCCGGTGCTGCCCGGCCTCGACCTCAGCATCCCGGCCGGCCAGACCGTGGCGTTGGTCGGCACCACCGGTGCCGGCAAGACCACGATCGCCAAGCTGGTTTCCCGCTTCTACGACTCCGACCAGGGCGTGGTGCGCCTCGACGGGATCGACCTGCGCGACCTCGACGACACCGACCTGCGTCGCCACGTCGTGATGGTGACGCAGGAGAACTTCCTGTTCGCCGGCAGCGTCGCCGACAACATCCGCTTCGGCCGGCCCGGTGCGAGTGACGAGCTGGTACGCGGTGCGGCCGAGGCGATCGGCGCCGGCAGCTTCATCGAGGCGCTGCCCGACGGCTACGACACCCAGATCGCCTCGCGGGGCGCGCGGCTGTCGGCCGGCCAGCGGCAGCTGATCGCCTTCGCGCGGGCGTTCCTGGCCGACCCGGCGGTGCTGATCCTCGACGAGGCGACCAGCTCGCTCGACGTCCCGAGTGAGCGGCTGGTGCAGCGGGCGCTGCGCACGATCCTGCACGAGCGCACTGCGATCATCATCGCCCACCGGCTTTCCACGGTAGCGATCGCCGACCGGGTGCTCGTCCTCGAGCACGGCCAGATCATCGAGGACGGCACGCCCGCTGACCTCATCGACGCCGGTTCCGGCCGCTACGCCGACCTCCACGAGGCATGGCTCGCCTCCCTGGTCTGACCGCCGGTGGTGGGGTCCCGCGGCGCTGGCGGCGTGGCAATCCCAGCGACTCGCGCGGCGCGACGGCCGAGACAGGCCGGTCAGCGGCGCTCGGAACCAACCACGACGGCGACCCCGGCCAGGATCACCGCGGTTGCCAGCAGCACAGATCCGGTCAGCGCCTCGCCCAGCACCAGCCAGCCCAGGAACAGCGCGACCACCGGGTTGACATAGGCATAGGTCGCCACCAGCGAGATCGGCGCGTTGGCCAGCACCCAGACGTACGCGGTGAACGCGACCAGCGAGCCGAAGACGACCAGATAGGCCCAAGCCAACCAGGAGCGCGCCGAGTATGCGCCGATGTCGATGCGCTCTCCGGAGAGCAGCCCGGTCAGCAGGAGGATCGCCCCTCCGGCGAGCATCTCGTAGACGGTGGTGACGAACGCGTCGGACGGCAGCCGTAGCCGCGGTTGGATCCACGAACCGAACGACCAGCACATCGCCGCTAGTGCGATCAGCAGGGTGGGCCCGAGGGGGATGGAGCCGCCGATGCCGATCGCGGTGACCAGCCCGGCCAGTCCGGCGAACCCCGCGAGCACGCCGAGGATGGTCGCGCTGCGCGGCCGGTCACCGGTCAGCAGCCGGTAGCAGACGATCCACAGCGGCACGGAGGCAATCATCAAGGCGGCGATGCCGGTTGGAGTGCCCAGGCTCTCCCCGATCGTCACCAGGCCGTTGCCGGCGGCGGGCAGCAGGGCACCCACGAGGGCAGCCCCCGCCGCCTCGGCCGGGGCCACCACCAGCCGCCGCCAGCCCGAGCGCAGCGCGAGCAGCGCAGCCATCACCAGTGAGGCGAGTAGGAAACGGACCGCGGCGGAGGCCAGCGGCGGCATGGTCTCGACCACCACACCGATCGCGAGGTAGGTCGAGCCCCACACCACATAGACGATGCCCAGGGCGACCGCGACGGCAACCGGGCGCGTGACGGTCAGCGCCGCAGGACGTCGCGGCGCGTCGACGGTCATGGAGGTCCTCTGCGTTGCACCGGCCTTGCTCGACCGGGCAGCCGGCGAGCCGTGCGTACGGGTGGAACGCTATGTCACGGCGCGCGAGCGCAAGCGGTCGACCCGGGAAGCGGCGGGCGCACCCTGATGGGCCCGACCGGCGCCCAGCCGATATCGTGACCTGGCCGGTGTGGCCGCAGTCACAGGTGCGGCACAGTGCCGGTTCCGCCTAGGGTTGCTGTGCTCTTCAACGGGGCACTGGAAGGAGCGCAGGTGAGCGACCCGGATCTCGGGACCGACCTCGGGGCGGTGTTCGGACCAACCGCTGAAGGTGCGGAGCCAGAGCTCGTGCAGCTGCTGACGCCGGAGGGCGAGCTGCGGGAGCACCCCGAGTTCTCCTTCGACGGCAGCACCGAGGACGTCCGCGGCTTCTATCGCGATCTCGTGCTCACTCGCCGCATCGACGCCGAGGCCACCGCTCTGCAGCGCCAGGGCGAGCTCGGCATCTGGGCCTCGCTGCTCGGCCAGGAGGCCGCCCAGGTCGGGTCGGGCCGCGCTATGCAGCCACAGGACTTCGCGTTCCCCACCTACCGCGAGCACGGCGTGGCGTGGTGCCGCGGGGTGGACCCCCTGCGGCTGCTGGGTCTGTTCCGCGGAGTCGACCAGGGTGGCTGGGATCCGCGCGACGACAACTTCGGGCTCTACACGATAGTGATCGGCGCGCAGACCCTGCACGCCGCCGGCTACGCGATGGGCATGCAGCGCGACGGAGTCGTCGGAACCGGTGATCCCGACCGGGACGCCGCGGTGATCGCGTACTTCGGTGACGGCGCCACCAGCCAGGGTGACGTCAACGAGTCGTTCATCTTCGCCAGCGTCTTCAACGCTCCGGTGGTCTTCTTCTGCCAGAACAACCAGTGGGCGATCTCGGAACCGATCGAGCGGCAGACCCGCATCCCGCTCTACCAGCGGGCGCTCGGCTTCGGTTTCCCCGGCCTGCGGGTCGACGGCAACGACGTGCTCGCCTGCCACGCGGTCACCAAGGCGGCGCTGCAGCGGGCCCGCGAGGGAAGCGGGCCGACGTTCGTCGAGGCCTACACCTACCGGATGGGTGCCCACACCACCTCAGACGACCCGACTCGCTACCGGCTGTCGGAGGAGCTCGAGCACTGGAAGCTCAAGGACCCCATCGCCCGCGTCGAGGCCTATCTCAAGCGCGGCGACCTGGCCGACGGCGACTTCTTTCGCGCGGTGGCGAGCGAGGCCGACGAGCTCGCCGCCCAGCTTCGAGAGGGCTGCCTGTCGATGCCGGACCCGCACGTGCTCGACATCTTCGACCAGGTCTACGGCGAGCCAACGCAGGAGCTGCAGGCACAGAAGGAGCAGTACGCCGCTTACCTGGAGTCCTTCGAGGGGAGCCACGCATGAGCTCGGTCACGCTGGCGAAGGCGCTCAACAGCGGACTCCGCGCGGCCATGGAGGCGGACCCCAAGGTCTTGGTGATGGGCGAGGACGTCGGCAAGCTCGGCGGTGTCTTCCGGGTCACCGACGGCCTGCAGAAGGACTTCGGGGAGGACCGGGTGGTCGACACCCCGCTGGCCGAGTCGGGAATTCTCGGCACGGCGGTGGGTCTCGCGCTGCGCGGCTACCGCCCGGTCTGCGAGATCCAGTTCGACGGGTTCGTCTACCCCGCCTACGACCAGATCGTCAGCCAGGTCGCGAAGATGCGGTTCCGCAGCCTGGGCCGGCTCCCGATGCCGATCGTGATCCGGATCCCGTTCGGCGGCGGAATCGGCGCGGTCGAGCACCACTCGGAGAGCCCGGAGGCGCAGTTCGCGCACACCGCGGGGCTCAAGGTCGTCGCGGTCTCCAACCCCGTCGACGCCTACTTCATGATCCAGCAGGCGATCGCCAGCGACGACCCGGTCGTCTTCTTCGAGCCCAAGCGCCGCTACTGGGAGAAGGCCGAGCTCGACGAGTCAGCGCCCCCCCCGCCGCTGTTCAGCTCCCGGGTGGTGCGAGAGGGGACCGACGCGACGGTGCTCGCGTACGGCCCGATGGTGAAGACCGCGCTCGAGGCCGCAATCGCCGCCGCCGAGGAGGGCCGGAGCCTCGAGGTCATCGACCTCCGGACGCTGTCGCCGCTCGACATGGGTCCGGTGCTGGAGTCCGTACGCAAGACCGGGCGCGCCGTCGTGGTGCACGAGGCGACGGTGAACCTCGGCATGGGAGCGGAGGTGGCGGCGCGGGTCACCGAGCAGTGCTTCTATGCCCTCGAGGCCCCGGTGCTCCGGGTCGGCGGATTCGACACGCCCTACCCGCCGAGCCGGATCGAGGAAGAGTACCTCCCCGACCTGGACCGGGTGCTCGATGCGGTCGACCGCTCGCTGGCGTACTGAGGGAAGGCCGGACGTGTCAGACATCAGGGAGTTCAAGCTGCCCGACGTGGGCGAGGGGCTGACCGAGGCGGAGATCGTCGGCTGGCGGGTCAAGACCGGTGACACGGTCAAGGTCAACGACATCATCGTCGAGATCGAGACCGCCAAGTCGCTGGTCGAGCTGCCGTGCCCGTTCGCCGGCACGGTCGCCGGGCTGCTGGTCGGCGAGGGCCAGACGGTCGAGGTCGGCACGCCGATAATCGCGGTGGCGACCGGTGACGGGTCCGCGGCCAGTGGCTACGGTGCGCCGGCCGCGACGCCTGCGACCGCCGGCGAGGACGTCGCACAGGCCCCGGAGGAGGGCGCGGTCGAGCCCGGCCTGATCGGTGGGCCTGCTCCGGGTGGTCGGACCTCGGTGCTGGTGGGCTACGGCCCGCGCACGACCGAGGCGAAGCGGCGCCCGCGCAAGGGCGACGCGGTGCCGAGCGAACCGGCCCCGGCGGCTGCGCAGCAGAACGTCCAGACGGCGTTCTCCACCGGCGAGGAGCAGGCGCCGGAGGTGCCGGTCGAGGAGGCGGAGCCGGCGGCACCCTCGATTCCCCGCAAGGACAGCGATGTGCCCGGCGTCGCCGCCGTGCGCGTGCTGGCCAAGCCGCCGGTGCGCAAGCTGGCCAAGGACCTGGGCATCGACCTGCTCGACGTCGCGCCGAGCGGGCCCGGGGGGGTGGTGACCCGAGCCGATGTCGAGGCGCACGTTGCCGTCGGCGCGCCCGTCGCGGCCACTTCGGACGCTGCGGGCGAGCGGGTCGACCGCGAGACGCGAATCCCGGTCAAGGGAGTCCGCAAGATGACCGCGCAGGCCATGGTGGTCTCCGCGTTCACCGCGCCCCACGTCACCGAGTGGGTGACGGTCGACGTGACTCGGACCGTGAAGTTCGTGCAGCGGCTCAAGGAGCACCGTGACTTCACCGCCGTACGGGTCTCGCCGCTGCTGGTGGTGGCGAAGGCGGTCTGCCTGGCCGCCGGCCGCACACCCGAGGTCAACGCGACGTGGGACGACGCGGCACAGGAGATCGTGCTCAAGCACTACGTGAACCTCGGCATCGCCGCCGCGACGCCTCGTGGGTTGGTCGTGCCCAACATCAAGGGCGCCGACGCAATGACGCTTCACCAGCTCGCGACCGCTCTCGGCGAGCTGACGTCCGTCGCCCGCGACGGGCGTACCCAACCCGCCGAGATGGCCGGCGGAACCTTCACGATCACCAATGTCGGCGTCTTCGGCGTCGATGCGGGCACGCCGATCCTCAACCCGGGCGAGACGGGCATCTTGTGCTTCGGAGCGATCCGCAAGCAGCCGTGGGTGGTCGGCAACCGCATCCGGCCTCGCTCCCTGACGACGCTGGCGCTGTCGTTCGACCACCGGGTCGTCGACGGCGCCGCCGGCTCGCGCTTCCTCGCCGATGTCGCGGCGATCCTGGAGGACCCGGGCGCAGCGCTGCTGTTCTGATGGGCCGAGGAAGCGCTAGCCGTCGCCGAGCTTCTTGCACAACATCGCGCACACCTTGCCGTCCGCCTGCGCCAGCCGGCCGACCTCGACGAAGCCGCGCGCGGCGTGGAAGGCCAGTGAGCCGACGTTGGGCGGCTCGGCGTAGACCTCGAGGGCCAGTCGCCCGCGTGGACGAGCGGCAGCCTCGGCGGCGTCGTAGATCTGGTTGCCGATACCGCGCCGCCGGTGGGTCGGGGCGACCACGACCCGGTCGAGGTAGCCGAACTGGGTGTGGCGGTCGGAGAACCAGCGGTAGTTGACGCTGTCGTAGGCGCTGCCCGGGGCGAACGTGACCGCGAACCCGACCAGCTCGCCCGCGTCCTCGGCGACCAGGCAGGCGTCGGCGAGTCCGAGCAGCCACTCGAGCCGATCGGGATCGAGTGGCCCCACCGCGTCGAGGTGGCTCTGGTTCAGAGCCAGGACAGCATCGGCGTCGGACGTGGCGTACGCGCGAAGCCGGACACCGCCGGGCGGGAGATCGGGGCTCACGGCAGCTCCGTCGGCGTGGTCGGTGAGATTAGCCACGCGTTGATGAAGTGGGTCAGGTCGACACCGGTGCGCTGGGACCACCAGCGGGCGAAGTCGGTTCGGTCGGCGCTGGCGTTGGCGTGCCGTTGCGGCCAGCCGCGCAACGCGGCGAAGAACGCGGCGTCGCCCACCCGCTGGCGGATCCGGTCGAGCATGACCGCGCCCGACAGGTAGACGTTCCGCGACGCGAACTCGTCGGGATGGTAGGCGCCTGGCGGCCCGTAGCGGGTCCGGTCGGCGTTGTCCTCGGCGGCCCACTCGGCGATGGTCGAGGTGTAGCCCTGCAGCCCCTGGTCGTCCTCCCACAGCAGCTGCACATACATGGTGAGGCCCTCGTTGAGCCACAGGTCGGGCCAGTTGTCGGTGGTGACGCTGTCGCCGAGCCACTGGTGCGCGAACTCGTGCAGCAGGTCCGGCCGGAGGAAGTCGCCGCCAGGGGAGGTGATGGCGTCGCTGAACGTCACCAGCGTCTGCGTCTCCATCGCCGAGCGCGCCGGCACCACCACGACGCCCGCGCTGGCGAACGGGTACGGACCGAGTAAGTGGCTCAGCCACGCCAACATCTGCGGCGACTCGTCGAGGTAGTCCATCGTGGTGTCACCCGGCTGCGTCCAGTAGGTGACGGGCACCCCGGCGGGTCCGGTGGCGCTGGTCGGCGCGTAGCTGCCGATGGCGATCGTGACCAGGTAGGACGCCGCGGGTTGGTCGAGATGCCAGCTGCTGGTGGTCGTCTCACCGCTGGTCGACGTCGACAAGAGCTGGCCGTTGAACACGTTGGTGAAGCCGTTGTCGGAGCTGATGGTCGCGTCGTAGAACGCCTTGTCCGACGGCTGGTCGTTGACCGGGTACCAGGTGAACGCGCCGAAGGGTTCCTGCATCGCCCACACCGAGCCGTCGGGCTGCGTGGTCCAGCCGAGGGCGTCGATATCGGTCCGGCTGCCTGGGAACGCGGTCGGCTCCGGGCTGCCGGCGTAGGTGATGGAGAGCTTGTGCAGACGGCCCGGACCCAGGGCGCCGGTGCGCACGACGAGAGCGTCACCCGGATGCCGGCTGGACACCGGATGGCCGTCGAGGGTGGTCGCGGACACGGCCAGCGGCGCTCCGAGATCCAGCTGCACCTGCCGGCGCGGCTCGGTGACCCGGAAGACGATCTGCACGGTCCCGTCCAACGTTGCCGCGGCGGCGTGCCAGCTGAGGTTGAGGTCGTAGTGCAACGTGTCCAGGTATGGCTCGCCGTGCTGCGGGAAGTACGGGTCGTCCACCGGCTGCGAGCGGGCCG
>JBBSGC010000042.1:0-14805 GCA_038254525.1 Propionibacteriales bacterium
ACGGTGGGCGACGGCACGGTGGGCGACGGCACGGTGGGCGACGGCACGGTGGGCGACGGCACGGTGGGCGACGGCACGGTGGGCGACGGCACGGTGGGCGACGGCACGGTGGGGGTGCCGGCACCGCCGGTTGAGCCCCCGCCGGAGCCGGCTGTGCCGGCGCCGGGCAGCGGGTCCGAACCTCCTGGCGCCGGACCGTTACCGGCGCCGCCGCCACCGGTGGTCAGGCCACTCCCGCCGTTCCTACCGCCGCCGATCGGCAACGGCAGGATGCCGTGCTTGCCCGGAGTGCCACCATGCTGCGCGCCGTTGAGGTGCACGCGTGGGTGAAGCGGCAGGTCGCCCGGCACCGTCTGCAGAATCATCGGCGGCAGGCTCAGTGCTGTGGTGAGGAGCCCGTCCTGGAGTGTGCCCGGCAGCGCCGTGGCCAGCTGCACGGTGCCGCCCACCGAGCAAGCCGGACAGACCTCGCCGGTGTCGGCGACGAGGCCGTTGACCGTCCGGGCGGCGTCGGCGTAGGCAGCAGCCGTCGCGGTTGGCAGCTGCGTCGACAGCAGGCCGAGCTCCTGCGCGGCAGTCGCAGTGAAACTCTGCAGCGGCTGCAGGGTGCTGGTCGACGGGTTGCTCTGGTAGGAGGTGATCAGCAGCTGACCGCCGTCGCGCGCCTCGCTCGTGAAGTCGACCAAGGTCGCGTTGATCAGCTGTGGCGTCTGTGGCGTCTGTGGCGCCGTGTCGCCGTGTCGAGTCAGCAGCCCCTGCACCTCGTCGAGCCGCGTATGCGCGTGGTCGAGCAGGATCCGGCCGTCGGCGGTGTCGCCGGTGTGCACGAACAGATCGGCGCTCTCCGTCGCTCGCTTGACCGGGTAGAGGAAGTCACCGGGCAGTGCTTGTGCGCTGACCGACACCAGCCCAACGCCGCCTCCGGCGACGACCACCGCGCCGGCCAGGCCCGCCAGGCGTCGGCGCAGGCCGAGCCCGCCGGCAGGCGCAGACTGCCTCGCTCCCTTGCGCGGTTGCTGCTTCGTGGCTGCAGCAGCCAGCGGGGCCAGCTCGGTACGCGCCGCCGAGACCAGTCGCTGCCGCAGGTCGGCATGCACGGCAAGATCCATCGCTGGCAGCTCGACGAGACGAATCGAGGCGACCAGCTCGACCAGCTCACGCACCCGCTCGGAGCGCGCCTCGGCTCGGCCGTCCACCGCAGCGGCGAACTCCTCGATCTCGCGGCGCGAGACTGGCGTGCTCATCGTGTCGTCCTCGGGTTGCCGGTGTGGCCGGCGCGCATGGGTGAACCTGTCTCGACCAACGAGACGCGGCTCCGCGGAGTTACGTTGGTCATCGCAGGTCCTCGGGGACGAGCTTGGCCAGGTTGCGGACCGCTCTCAGCTGCAGCTGCTTGACCGCGCCCTCGCTGCGGCCGAGCGAGGCTGCGGTCTCCGCGATCGACAAGCCCTGGCAGAAGCGCAGCACCAGGCAGTCGAGCTGTTCGGGCGCCAGCTTTCGCATCGCCTCGACGAGGGCGGCGCTGGTGAGCGAGGCCAGCACCTGGGTCTCCGGGCCGGCACCGGTGTCCACCCGCTCGGGAACCTCGTTCGCGACTACCTCGAGCCTGGAGCGGCTGGACTTGTAGTGGTCGGTGACCAGATTGCGGGCGATGGTGGTCAGCCAGGCGCCGAAGTCACGGCCCTGCCAGGTGAACGAGGAGATCGAGCGCAAGGCCCGGAAGAACGTCTCACTGGTGAGGTCCTCGGCCAGCGCGGCCTGGCCCAGTCGTGCGTACAGGAAGCGGTAGATCCGGTCGGCGTAGTGGTCGTAGAGGAGTCCGAACGCCTCGGCGTCGCCGGCTCTGGCGAGGTCGACCAGTGCCGCGATCCGGTCGGTGCCGGGGTCCTCCCCTCCCGACGGGCCGTCGACCCGACCGGATCGGCCACGTCCCGCGGCCCCACCGGAGCTCCGGGCGGGGCGTCGCGACGCTCGCACGTCGGCGCCGCTGAGCAGTAGGGATTCGAGAGCGGACTCGGCCCCGGGGGCGGCGGGCACGGCTAGCACGAGCGCGACGGCGCGCCGCAGCACTTCGAACCCGGTGGCCGGCAGCGCCACGATTGGACCGGGAGGCCCCATCCTGCTCCCTCCGCCCCGGTGCAGCTGCCACCGGAGCCGTCCGCGCGATCGTACCGGCGGTCGCCGGGAGCCACCACCGCTTCGCCGAACGGTCGTCGACGACGGCCGCAGCACGGGCCCGTGGGAGACTGCCGCGGTGACCTGTGACTCCGCCGCCGGCACGCCCCGAGAGCGGGTGCTGGTCTACGGCAAGCCGGGCTGTCACCTGTGTGCCACCGCCGAAGAGGTGGTGACTGCGGTGTGCGCCGAGCTCGGCGTGAGCTGGCGTCGGGTGGACATCAGTCGCGACGCGGCGCTGATGCGTCACTACGGGGAGCAGATCCCGGTGGTCTTCGTCGACGGGCGTCAGCACGACTTCTGGCGGGTCGACTCCGCCCGCCTCCGCGCCGCCCTCACCGCCCATCCGTGAGTTCCGACCGCCCATCCGTGACTTCTGATCGCACCTGGGCGGCCGCGCGCGCTGCGGTTCGCCGGGATCCGGCGCGACGCGTGAGCCACCTCACGCGCACCCGCGCCGATTTTGTTCCCGCGTTCACAAGCTCTTAGAGTGGGGGGCACCGCCGCCCCTCCGGCCGCCGCCGCGAAAGTCCACGGGCGAGCGCCACAGGAGCATCGTGACCCAAGCACGTATCCGCCGCGCAGCGACGGACGCCGCCCTGCGACCTGGACGCGGCATCCCGGAGGCCTCCGTGGCCCGCCTGCCGATTTATCTGCGCGCCCTCTCCGCGCTGTCCGATCGCGACATCGCGACCTCCTCGTCCGAGGAGCTGGCGCAGGCGGCCGGTGTCAACTCGGCAAAACTCCGCAAGGACCTGTCGTACCTCGGCTCCTACGGCACCCGCGGAGTCGGCTACGACGTCGAGTACCTGCGCTACCAGATCGCCCGCGAGCTCGGGCTCACCCAGGACTGGCGCGTCGTGATCATCGGCGTCGGCAACCTCGGCCAGGCCCTGGCCAACTACGCCGGGTTCAGCACTCGCGGCTTCCGCATAGTCGCGCTGGTGGACGCGGATCCGGCTCGGGTCGGCCAGCGCATCGGTGACCACACGATCCACGGGGTGGAAAAGCTGGAGACGCTGGTCGCGGAGCACAACGTGTCCATCGGGGTCATCACGACGCCGGCCAGCTCGGCGCAGAGGGTGGCCGATCGGCTCGTGGCGGCCGGTGTCTCGAGCATCCTCAACTTCGCCCCGGCGGTCATCTCGGTCCCCGACGGGGTCGACGTACGCAAGGTGGACCTGTCGATCGAGCTGCAGATCCTCGCCTACCACGAGCAGCGCAAGACCCTCTCCTGTGGCGACAGCACCGTCACCCGCCTGCGGTCGGACGTGCTCCAGGTCGTGACCCCCGCGGTGGGCTCCCAGTGAGCGTGCTGGTGGTGGGGTTGTCGCACCGAACGGCCCCGGTCGACGTGCTGGAGCGGGTCGCTGTCGACGGAGCTGCCGCCGCGAAGCTGGCCACGGAGCTGCTGGGCAGCGAACATGTAAGCGAGGCCGTCGTCGTCTCGACGTGCAACCGCGTCGAGCTGTACGTAGAGGTGGACCGGTTCCACGGCAGCGTCGACGATGTCTCGCAGATCCTCGTCGAACGCGCGGACACGCAGCGCGACGAGGTGCTGCCGCACCTGTTCGTGCACTACGACGAGGCAGCGGTCGCGCACCTTTTCCAGGTCACCTCGGGCCTCGACTCGATGGTCGTGGGAGAGACCCAGGTCCTCGGGCAGGTGAAGGTTGCACTGCAGCGGGCGCAGGAGCAGGGCAGCGTCGGGCCTTCGCTCAACGCCTTGTTCCAGCAGGCCCTGCGGGTCGGCAAGCGAGGCCATGCCGAGACCGATGTGGACTCGGCCGGTCGCTCGGTGGTCGCCGCCGCGCTCGACTCGGTGCAGAGGCGGCGCGGCGGGCTGGCTGGCTGCCGGGCGCTGGTCGTCGGCGCCGGGGCGATGGCCCGGTTGAGCGTCGCGACCCTGGCCACCCGGGGTGTCCAGGACCTCACCGTCGTCAACCGGACTGCCGAGCGCGCGGCGCGGTTGGCGGCCACGGTGGGCGGCGCCTGGCTCGAGTGGGATCGACTCGCGGCCGCCTTACCCGACGCGGACGTCGTGGTCTCGTGCACCGGTGCGACCGGCGTCGTGATCGAGGAGCGTTCGGTGGCAGCCGCCGCCGCCGACCGCCTCCCCGGGCGCCCGTACGTGCTGGTCGACCTGGCTCTGCCACACGACATCGCGCCCGCGGTCGCCGACCTCGCGGGCGTTGAGCTGATCGGCCTGTCGACGCTGGTCGAGGAGCTGGCTGACACACCAGCGGCCGAGGCCGTGGAGCAGGTACGCGGCATCGTGGCCGCCGAAGTGGCCGCGTTCTTGGCCACCCGCACTGCAGCGCGGGTTGCGCCCACCGTGATCGCGCTCCGCTCGATGGCCACCGAGGTCGTAAGCACCGAGCTGCAGCGTCTAGACGGGCGGTTGCCGGACTTGGACCCGCGAGTGCGTGACGAGCTGGTGCTGACCGTGCGCCGGGTGGCCGACAAGCTGCTGCACAACCCGACGGTGCGGATCAAGGAGCTGGCCGGCACCACGAGCGGAGCGGACTACGCCGACGCGCTGGCCGACCTGTTCGCACTGGACTCCGCCGCCGTCGACGCGTTGAGCAGGGCTGCGGTGCCCATGCCGGGGCCGGCGACGCCACCTGTGCCGGGGGAGGGGGCCCGATGACTCCGCTGCGGATCGGGACCCGCGCCAGCGTGCTGGCCCGCGTCCAGAGCTCCATGGTCGCCGGTGTGCTGGCCGCCGAGCTGAGCCGCGACGTCGAGCTGGTCACGGTGACCACCGTCGGTGACGTCAGCGACCAACCGCTCACCGAGTTCGGGGGTCAGGGGGTTTTCGTCTCGGCACTTCGCGACGCGTTGCTGCGTGGCGAGGTCGACGTCGCGGTGCACTCGCTCAAGGATCTGCCCACCGCACCCGCCCACGGCATAGTGCTGGCCGCCGTGCCGCTCCGGGAGGATCCTCGAGACGTGCTCGTTGCGCGCGACGGGCTCACCCTCGGCGAGCTGCCGCGCGGCGCGCTGGTGGGCACCGGCTCGCCCCGGCGCACCGCACAGCTCAACGCGCTCGGGCTCGGCCTCGAGGTGGTCCCGATCCGCGGCAATGTCGACACCCGGCTGTCTCGGGTGGCCGACGGGAGCGTCGACGCAGTGGTGCTGGCTCGCGCCGGGCTGGCCCGGCTCGGGCAGCTCGAGCTTGTCACCGAGGCGCTCGACCCGCTGCAGATGCTGCCCGCGCCCGGGCAAGGCGCGCTTGCGGTCGAGTGCCGGGCCTCCGACCCAGGCCTCGCCGCCGAGCTCGGCCGCCTGCTCGACGACTTCCCGACCCGGGAGGCGGTCGCCGCCGAACGTTCGTTGCTCGCCACTCTCGAGGCCGGCTGCACCGCTCCAGTCGGTGGCCTGGCGGAGGTCGTCGACGGCGGGGACGGCGACGAGATCTGGCTCCGCGCGGTCGTGGCCGACGTCAGCGGCCGGCCCTTGATCCGTTCGTCGGCCACCGGACGACCGGGCCATGCCGAGCAGATCGGCCGCGAGCTCGCCGAGGCGATGCTGGCCGATGGAGCCGCCGAGATCGTCAAGGAGCCGGTGTCGTGACCGCAGCACCCCTACGGCAGACCAGGAAGAAGAACGGCGTGACTCTTTCCACCGCCCCGTCCGACGACGCATCAACCCCGGCTGCGCCGCGCCGCAATGCCCGCCCGGCCGGCCGGGTGACCTTCGTCGGAGCCGGGCCCGGCGACCCAGGGCTGCTCACGGTGCGGGCACTCGAGGCCATCCGGAGCGCCGACGTGGTGGTGACCGAGCGCCCAGGGCACGTCGAGCTGGTCCAGTCGGCGCGTGACCTGCCGGCATCTGGAGCTGCTGCGGCCGCGCCGGCCGCCGCCGTCGAGATCGTTGAGGGCGGCGTCGGCGACGACGGTGCGGTGCTCACCCACGCTGCGCGGGGCAGGCTGGTCGTCAAGCACGCCCGCTCCGGTGCGCACGTCGTGCGGTTGCTCGACGGGGACCCCTTCCAGCACGGGACCGGGCCGGAGGAGGCACAGGCCTGCGCCAAGGCCGGTGTCGTGTTCGAGGTCGTCCCGGGCATCTCGACCGCAGCCGCGGTCCCCGCGTACGCCGGTATTCCGCTGACCACCCGGCACCGGCGCGAGCTGGCTGTCGTGCGGTGCGGTGAGGGGCGGATCGACTGGTCGCTGCACGGCGGGGACCAGACGCTGGTGGTGATCGGCGTGGGCCGGTTCGTCGCGGAGGTCGCCCGAGCCCTCGTGGCGGCCGGGCGTTCGCCGCAGGCACCGGCCGCGGTGACGTCGGCCGGCACGACCACCGAGCAGGCGACTGTCGTCTCGACCCTCGAGCGGGTCGCCGTAGCGGCGAAGGCCGCGCACCTCGGCGACCAGTCGGTGCTGGTGGTCGGCGACGTCGTCGAGCTGCGAGAGACGCTCTCGTGGTTCGAGACCAAACCGCTGTTCGGCTGGCGAGTGCTGGTCCCGCGTACCAAGGAGCAGTCTGCCGGCCTGGTCGCGCGGTTGCGCGCCTATGGTGCCGTGCCGGAGGAGGTGCCCACGATCTCGGTTGAGCCGCCACGCAACCCGCAGCAGATGGACAAGGCGATTCGGGGACTGGTCGAGGGTCGCTACGAGTGGGTGGCGTTCACCTCCGTCAACGCGGTCAAGGCGGTCCGCGAGAAGTTCGACGAGTACGGTCTGGACGCGCGTGCGTTCTCGGGACTCAAGATCGCGGCGGTGGGGGAGCGGACGGCGGAGGCGATCACCACGTGGGGCATCCGGCCGGACCTGGTGCCCTCCGGAGAGCAGTCGGCGCGCGGCTTGTGCGAGGATTGGCCGGCCTACGACGAGCTGCTCGACCCGATCAACCGGGTCTTCCTCCCCCGGGCCGACATCGCGACCGAGACCCTGGTGGCCGGGCTTGTCGATCTGGGGTGGGAGGTCGACGACGTCACCGCCTACCGGACCGTGCGTGCCGCGCCGCCTCCGGCGCCGACCCGCGAGGCGATCAAGTCGGGCAAGTTCGACGCGGTGCTGTTCACGTCGTCATCGACGGTGCGCAACCTGGTCGGCATCGCGGGCAAGCCACATCCGAGCACGGTCATCGCCTGCATCGGACCGGAGACGGTCAAGACCGCCGAGGAGCACGGCCTGCGGGTGGACGTCATAGCAGAGCGCCCGTCTGCGGAGCTGCTGGCCGACGCGCTCGCCGACTTCGGGGCGAGCCGACGGTTGGCCATGCTCCAGGCGGGTGAGCCGGTGACCCGGCCGTCCCAGCGGCGGGGGCCGCAGCGTCGCAAGGACACCTGATGCCCGCGACCTTCCCGGCTGCTCGACCGCGTCGACTGCGGCGCACGCCGGCGGTCCGGGCGCTGGTCGGGGAGACCACCGTGCAGGCCCGGCACCTGGTGCTGCCGCTGTTCGTCCGCGAGGATGCGGCCGAGCCGGTTCCCATCACCAGCATGCCGGGGGTCGTTCAGCACAGTCGTGACAGCGCCCGCGCGGCGCTCACCGAGGCGGCCGAGGCCGGCCTTGGTGGCGTGATGCTGTTCGGGGTGCCGCAGACCAAGGACGCCTTCGGGTCCGGTGCCCTGGACCCGAAGGGTGTGCTCAACGCCGCGATCGCCGATGCGTCGGCCGAGGTGGGCGACGCGCTCGTCGTGATGAGCGACCTGTGCCTCGACGAGTTCACCGACCACGGGCACTGCGGCCTGCTCGACGACGCCGGTGAGGTGGACAACGACGCCACGCTGGCCGTCTACGCCGAGGTGGCTGTGGCGCAGGCCGAGGCAGGCGTTGCCATGGTCGGACCCAGCGGCATGATGGACGGGCAGGTTGCCGCCGTGCGCGCCGCGCTCGACGCGGCCGGCTTCTCGGGGGTCGCGATCCTGGCGTACGCCGCGAAGTACGCCTCGGCCTTCTACGGCCCGTTCCGCGAGGCGGTGAGCTCTTCGCTGCAGGGGGACCGGTGCACCTACCAGCAGGATCCCGCCAACCGACGCGAGGCTGTGCGCGAGGCGCGGCTCGACGTCGAGGAGGGCGCCGACCTGGTCATGGTCAAGCCTGCGCTGGCCTATCTGGACCTGGTCCGCGACGTCCGGGAAGCCGTCGACGTGCCGGTCGCCGCCTACAACGTCTCCGGTGAGTACGCGATGGTCGAAGCCGCCGCGGCCCGTGGCTGGATCGACCGGGAGCGCGCGATCCTCGAGCTGCTCACCGGCATCCGCCGGGCCGGCGCGGACACCGTGCTCACGTACTGGGCGAGCGAGGCGGCGCGGCTGCTGCGCTGACCGGTCGCTGGCGACGGCAGCGACGTCGCTGTCAGCTCTGCCAGCGGACCTCCCCGTCGATGACCGTCTCGGTGGGCGTGAGACCGACCGCGCGGGCGACGGCCATCGAGGCCTGGTGCTGGGGGTGCACGTGGGCGACCACGGCTTCGACGCCCTGCTGCTGCAGCCACGTCACCACCGCCTGGGCCGCTTCCCGCGCGTACCCCTGACCTTGTTGGGCGACGCCGACGACCCAGGCGACCTCGGCGGTGAGCCCGCCCTGCTGCTCGCTGACGGTCGCCTGCACCGTGCCGGCGACCTGACCGTCGACCCGACGGCGCAGCACCCAGTTGTGCCACCGCTGCGACCCGTCAGGTGAGCGGCCCACGACCTGGCGCTCGTATCGGGCGCTCAGCTCATCGCGGGTGGCCGGCCCGCCGCCGATGAAGGTGTGCAGGTCGGGGTCGTCGAGCAACGGCGCCATCTCGTCCGCGTGCTCGACGCGAAGCGGCTCCAGCTCGAGCCGTTCGGTGCGCAGCTGTGGCGTGCTGCCCCAGTCGTCGATGCTCGCCACGAGCGGCACGGTAGGTCATCGACGGGGTAGTGGGTCAGTTTGACTGCGGCGCTCGGATGGCCAGGAGCATGCGGTAGCTGAACTCTTGACAAACCCGCCGGGGATGGCGGCTCGTCCCTGAGCCCGGGTGGGCAGCACAGGCGTCTCCTACGCAACGTAGGACTGCGCGGGCCGGCATCGAAGCGCTGGGGGATGATGGTGCGGTGAGCACAGCGACCGCCCGCAGCGACGCCCTGTTCGCGCGGGCGAGGGCGGTGACCCCGGGCGGCGTCAACTCCCCCGTGCGCGCGTTTCGCGCCGTGGGTGGGACACCCAGGTTCATGACCTCCGGCTCGGGCCCCTATCTGCGTGACGTCGACGGCAACGACTACGTCGACCTGGTCTGCTCGTGGGGACCGCTGCTGCTGGGGCACGCGCATCCGCAGGTGGTCGGGGCAGTCACCGCCGCCGCTGCCCGCGGCACGTCGTTCGGCACCCCGAGTGAGCCGGAGGTCGAGCTGGCCGAGGAGATAGTCGCCCGCACTCCTGTAGACGCGGTCCGGCTCGTGTCCTCCGGGACCGAGGCGACGATGTCGGCGCTAAGGCTGGCGCGTGGCTTCACCGGCCGGGAGGGTGTGGTCAAGTTCGCCGGCTGCTACCACGGCCACGTCGACGCGCTGCTCGCGCAAGCGGGCTCCGGTGTCGTGACGCTGGGCATCCCTGGTACGCCTGGGGTCCCGGCTGCCTCGACGGCATCGACGTACGTCCTGCCGTACAACGACCGGGCCGCCCTGGAGGCGTTGTTCGCCCAGCGCGGCGACCAGATTGCGTGCGTGATCACCGAGGCAGCCGCGGGAAACATGGGCGCGGTGCCTCCGCTGCCGGGGTTCAACGAGCTGCTTGCGCAGCTGTGTGCGCGGCACGGGGCTGTGCTGATCAGCGACGAGGTGATGACCGGCTTCCGGGTCAGCCGGTCCGGTCAATGGGGTCGCGACGGAGCGTTGGAGGGCTGGCGGCCGGACCTGATGACGTTCGGCAAGGTCATGGGCGGCGGCTTCCCCGCCGCGGCCTTCGGCGGCCGCGCCGACGTGATGGCGATGCTGGCGCCGGACGGGCCGGTCTACCAGGCCGGCACGCTGTCGGGCAACCCGGTCGCAGCCACCGCCGGTTTGACCACGCTGCGACTCGCGACCGACGAGGTCTACGGCCGCCTCGACGCTGTGGCTGACCAGATCCGCACGATGGCGAGCAAGGCGCTCGACGAGGCCGGCGTGCCGCATGTTGCGCAGGCCGCCGGAAACCTGTTCAGCGTGTTCTTCGTCGACGACGACGCGGTGCACGAGGTCCGCGACTTCCTCGGTGCTCAGGCCCAGCTGCTGCACCGGTTCCGGGCGTTCTTCCACGCCATGCTCGACCACGGGGTCTACCTCCCGCCGAGTGCCTTCGAGGCGTGGTTCGTCTCTTCGGCCCACGACCAGACGGCCGTCGACCGGGTCGCCGAGGCGCTTCCGTACGCTGCTCGGGCAGCCGCCGCAGCTCGCCCCGAGCAGTGAGGGACCCCGCTCATGACTGACGACCCCCGTACGGTCGTCCACCTCATCCGCCACGGCGAGGTGCACAACCCCACCGGCGTGCTCTACGGCCGGCTGGCCGGGTTCAACCTGTCCGAGCTCGGGGCGCAGATGGCGGAGCGGGTGGCCGACTGGCTGGGGACCAACGACGTCACGCACCTGGTGGCCTCACCGCTGGAGCGAGCACAGCAGACCGCCACTCCGATCGCGAAGCGCTTCGGGCTCGACATCGAGACCGACGAGCGGGTCATCGAGGCCGGCAACTCCTTCGAGGGCAAGATTTTCGGCGTCGGCGACGGCGCGCTGCTGCATCCCCGGTCTTGGTGGCTGCTGCGCAACCCGACCACGCCATCGTGGGGGGAGCCCTACAAGCAGATCGCGGCTCGGATGACCGCCGCGATCCACGACGCCCGGGACGCTGCGGTTGGTCACGAGACGGTGATCGTGTCGCACCAGCTGCCGGTCTGGGTGGCTCGGCTGGCGGTGGAGAGCCGCCGCTTCGTCCACGACCCCAGGCGCCGTGAGTGCACACTCGCCAGCGTCACGTCGCTCACCTTCCGCGGCGGCGCTGTGGTGTCGGTCGCCTACAACGAGCCGGCCCGTGACCTGCTGCCGGTGCGCCAGACCAAGAAGTTCGTGGCCGGGGCCTGACCGTGCCGCGCCGTGCCCTGATCGCCGCGCTGTCGGTCGTGATCGCGCTGGTCGTTGCCGGCGTGCTCTGGGGCTGCTCCTCGGCGCTGTCGGCCAGCGAGCCGAACGGTGGCTACATCAGCGGTGACGGTCGGTCACGATAGTCCCCTCCGCGCAGCGCCAACCCGCGGTTGGGATCAGCGGCAGCGGCCTGGACGGCACGGCGTTGTCGCTCGACGAGTACGCGGGCTCGACGGTGGTGGTCAACGTCTGGGGCTCCTGGTGCGTGGACTGCCGGCTCGAGACCGACCAGCTCGTCACGGCTGCTCGGGTGCTGGCAAAGCGGGACGTGCACTTCCTCGGCATCGACATCCGCGACACGCAGGCAGCGGCGCAGGCCTACGTCAAAGCAAACGGCGTGACCTGGCCGAGCATCTTCGACCCCGACAGCAGCACGCTGCTCCGGCGAAGCGACGGCGCCCTTCGACATCACGGTCAACCACCTGCTCGACGTGGACGGCAGCTCGGTCTACCTGGTCGGTCAGGGCTACGCACCCGAGGTGACCGTCCGCGACGGCAAGGGTGACGTGGTGTTCTCCGGCGCCGTGCCGTTCCTGCCCGAGGACGCGTCGTACACCTCATCGGGCGTGGTCAAGGTGCCTGACGCGCAGCCGGCCCAGCTCGGTTTCGAGGGCTTCTTCCTGCCTACCCTGGCGGTCAACCCCCAGGGGGTCCCGGTCTCCGCCTTTCCGGGAGCCGCCCGGCCGGCGCTGCTGTTCTTCGCCTATACCGGCGATCTCGGGCTCAACAGCGGTGCCCCTCAGTCGGTTTACTCCCTCGACAAGGCCGGGCTCACCCAGGTCCGGCACAAGGACGGGACGCCGGTCCGTGGCCTGCTGCTCGAGGGCCAGACCTTCCAGCTGCCGGGCGGGGCGGGCAGCATCACCTACGACCGGACCCGGAAGTTCGCCCGCTTCCAGATCAGCCACTCGTCGCTCAAGCTGGTGCCACTCGGCGCGGCCGCGACCGGCGTCCTCGGGCTCATCGCCTCGCTGTTCCTGCGTCCCCGCCGCGCCTGGGTGCAGGCCCGGTCCGAGGGCGGGCGTACCGTGGTCGAGGTCGCTCGGCTCGACCGGGCCTCAGGAGCGGATCTGGGTTCCGACGTCAGTGACCTCGTGCACGCTGTGAAGGGAACATCTGCGACATGACACAGGCAACGTGGGCATCGCTGTCCAACCACGCCGTCGCGGCCGCCACGGTGGTCTTCGCGGTCGCGTGCCTCGCGCACCTGCTGGAGTTCGCCGCCGCTCGTACCGTTTCACCGGCCGTTTCACCGGCCCACGCCGAGGAGTCGGCACTCGTCGGGGCGGGTGGCTCGATCGGCCGGAGCCCGCTGCCCGCCGGTTCAGCCTCCCCCGTGGACCGTGGTGCGCTGCTCTCCCGGATCGGTGTGTCGCTGACCGTGCTCGCCGAGCTCCTCATTGTCGTCGGTGGCCTGTCCCGCGGGATGGCCGCCGGCCGGGTGCCTTGGGGCAACATGTACGAGTTCGCCACCACGGGCATCACCGTGGCGGTCGCGGTCTATCTCGTGCTGGTGCGGTTGCAGCAGGTGCAGTGGCTCGGCGCGGTAGTCACCGGCTTCGCCGTCGTTGTGCTCGGTCTCGCGATGCTGGTCTACGTGCCCGCCGGCCCCCTCGTGCCGGCGCTGCACTCGTACTGGCTGTTGCTCCACGTGTCGGCGGCGGCCGTGGCTGGTGGCGCCTTCGTCGTCGGCGCGGGGGCGTCGTTGTTCTACCTGGTGAAGGAGCGCGCGGAGCGCCGGACGCCGCCCGAGCAGCAGACCGGCGGCTACCTGTGGCGGTTGCCGACCGCGGCCGCGATGGACCGGTTGGCCTACCGGGTGCACGCGTTCGCGTTCCCGGTCTGGACCTTCGCCGCCCTGATCGCCGGCCCGATCTGGGCACAGTACGCGTGGGGGCGCTACTGGGGCTGGGACCCCAAGGAGGTGTGGGCGTTCATCACCTGGGTGGTCTACGCCGCCTATCTGCATGCGCGGGCGACCGCCGGCTGGCACGGCCGTGCTGCGGCGATCCTCGCGCTGGTCGGGTTCGCCACGTTCCTGTTCAACTTCGTGGGGATCAACCTGTTCGGCTCCGGCCTGCACTCCTACGCCGGCGTGTGACCCCGGCGTGTGACCCCGGCTCCCTGCTGCGCCGGTCAGCTGGCTGAGCCGGGACTGCCGGGGTCCTCGTCGGCGCCAGGAGGGCGAGGTCGCCGCTGCAGCTTCCACAAGAAGTCGGGGTCGTCGTCAGGGCCCACTACTCGCGGTCGCGGCGGGACCGGCGGCGGATTGTGGCTGACCGGGCGCCCTAGGGCGAGCCAGCCGGCGACGCCGAGGATCGGCACCAGAGCGACCAGCACCCACACCGGCTTGGGCAGCAGGCGCACGCGTGAGCGGTCGGCGGCCAGCACGTCGAAGACCGTGTAGACGACGAGCACCACGACCACGACGACGATCAGGACCTTGCCCACGCCGTCAAGGGTAGGTCGCCACGGCGTCCGCCGCTCGCGGCCCCCACCCTCGACGGCGCCGTCTGCGAGGGTTGACCCATGGGTCTGATCTCGCTGGCCGACGTCGAGGCGGCCGCCGACCGCATTGCCGGGGTGTGCGTGCGAACTCCACTGCTCGCCGCTGGACCGGGTGCGGATCCGGGTGCTCTTCGGGTCAAGGCCGAGTCCCTGCAGCCCACCGGCGCCTTCAAGCTTCGCGGGGCCACGAATGCCGTCGCGATGCTCACCGATGCCGCTCGCTCCCGAGGAGTCGTCACCCACTCCTCCGGCAACCACGCGCAGGCGTTGGCTTGTGCTGCCGGTCGCGCCGGCATCGACTGCACCGTCGTGATGCCGGAGGGTTCGGTAACGGCGAAGGTCGACGCCACCAGACGCTGGGGAGCACGGGTGCAGCTGGTCCCGGCAGCCGAACGCGCGCAGGCGTGTGCCGCCATCGCCGAGCGCAGCGGCGCCACCGTCGTCTCGCCCTACGAGGACCGGGCCGTGATCGCCGGGGCGGGCACCGTCGGCCTTGAGGTGCTCGCGGAGTCGCCGGACGTCGAATGCGTGCTGGTGCCCGTGGGCGGCGGCGGCCTGGTCGCCGGCGTTGCGACCGCCGTCAAGGCGCTCGCACCGCACGTCCGGGTGGTGGGAGTTGAGCCGGAGCTGGCGGCCGACGCCACGGAGTCGTTCCGGCTGCGCCGGCGGGTGGCCTGGCCGGTCGAGCAGACGACCTCGACGATCGCCGACGGGTTGCGGCTGCCCACGGTCGGCGCCCTCAACTGGACCCATATCGAGTCGCTCGTGGATGACATGATCACGGTCTCGGAGCAGGCGATCGTGGGGCGATGCGGGGTATTTCTACATGCCCTTCGACTACATCAACCCGAGCCTCGCGGATGACTTCTGGACCATAACCGGCATGAAGGTTTGACCGTGCCATTCCTCGCCGGCCTCGCGCCCTACGGCATCGCGCTTGCGCTCCTGCTCGGGCTGTGGGGCACGCACAAGGTGCAGGTGGCGCTCGCCGAGCATCAGGGCGTCAAGGAAGGCCGCGCCGAGGTGCAGAC
>JBBSGC010000043.1:0-14429 GCA_038254525.1 Propionibacteriales bacterium
CCCTCACGCGGCGTTGCTGGATCAGGCTTCCGCCCATTGTCCAATATTCCCCACTGCTGCCTCCCGTAGGAGTCTGGGCCGTGTCTCAGTCCCAGTGTGGCCGGTCACCCTCTCAGGCCGGCTACCCGTCGAAGCCTTGGTGAGCCATTACCTCACCAACAAGCTGATAGGCCGCGAGCTCATCCTTCACCGCCGGAACTTTCCACCACCGAAGATGCCATCAGTGGTCGTATTCGGTATTAGCTCCGGTTTCCCGGGGTTATCCCGAAGTGAAGGGCAGATTGCTCACGTGTTACTCACCCGTTCGCCGCTCGTGTACTCCCGAAGGAGCCTTACCGCTCGACTTGCATGTGTTAGGCACGCCGCCAGCGTTCGTCCTGAGCCAGGATCAAACTCTCCGTTGAAATCTATTCGGCACCGGGCGCGTGATGCACCCGGCTCCGTCAACAGACAATCCTGACAAGTTTGTTGCTTGTCAAAGGAATCCGCAGACGAGCCCACCACGAACGGCGACCTCGTCGACGGGGCGTTACTGTCTTCGTCGACTTTTGCACACTGTTGAGTTCTCAAGGATCAGACGCGCACCGGGCCCAACCACCTGTGGTGGCGGTCTCGGGGCAACTCCGCAAACTTACCGGACGCCTCGGCGGCCGTCAAACCAGTCGGATGGAGTGAGTTGGATCCACGACCCTGCGTCCCTCGTCTCGACTACTCGAACCCTACGTCGGGCGGTTCAGAGCCGTCAACGCGGCCCGGCTCTTCATGGGCACGGTGGTTCATCGCACCCGGGGGGCGGCCCGGTCCCGGATGGGGCGGCGCCGACGGGCACCAGCCCGCCGCTTCCACCGGGGCGAGTCGGTCAGCGGGTGTCGCCGACCACCTCGACCCCGGCAACCGTGCGCTTGCCCTTGCGCAGCACGATCCAGCGGCCGTGCAGCAACACCGATCGGGCCAGGGGCGCATCGGCGTCGTCGACTCGCTGGTTGTTGACGTAGGCGCCGCCCTCGAGGACTGTGCGCCGCGCGGCGGACCGGCTGGGAACCAGGTCGGTCGCAACGAGGAGATCGGTCACGCTGGGCAGCGCCGCGGCGACCTCCAGGCGCGCGTGCGGGGTTTCCTGAAGCGCCGCACGCAGAGTTGCCTCGGGCAGCTCGGCCAGCTCGGCATTGCCGAACAGGGCACGCGCCGCACGCTCGGCAGCCGCCGCCTCCGGGGCGCCGTGCACCAGCGTGGTGACCTCCGCAGCCAGCGCCTGCTGGGCCAGCCGACGCGCCGGACGCGCCTCGTGCTCGCTCACCAAGGCGTCGAGCTCATCTCGCGGCCGGAAGGAGAACATGTGCAGGTAGGTGCGAACCATCGCGTCCTCGGCCTGCAGCCAGAACTGGTGGAACGCGTACGGGCTGGTCAACGTCGGGTCGAGCCAGACGGTCCCCGACTCGGTCTTGCCATACTTCGTGCCGTCGGCCTTCGTGACCAGCGGCGTCGCAAGGGCGTGCACCCGCGCACCGTCGGCGCGGCGCACCAGCTCGACGCCCGCTGTGATGTTCCCCCACTGGTCGCTCCCGCCGGTCTGCAGCCGGCAGCCGTATCGTCGGTGCAGCTGCAGGTAGTCCATCGCCTGGAGCAGCACATAGCTGAACTCGGTGTAGCTGATGCCGGCGTCGAGCCGCTTGCGCACCACGTCGCGACCCAGCATGCGGTTGACGGGAAAGTGCCGGCCGACGTCCCGCAGGAAGTCCAGCGTGCCCAGCTGCTGCGTCCAGTCGGCGTTGTTGACCACGGTGGCGGCGTTGTCCCCATCGAGCTCGACGAAGCGGGCGACCTGGTCGCAGATGCGAGCGGTCCACTCCGCCACTACGTCCTTTGCGTTGAGCGTGCGTTCGCCCGACTCCTTCGGGTCGCCGACCAGTCCGGTTGCTCCGCCCACCAGCACCAACGGCCGGTGCCCGGCCTCCTGCAGCCGGCGGGCGGTGAGCAGCTGCACGAGGTTGCCGATGGTGAGGCTCGGTGCCGTGGGGTCGAAGCCGACGTAGTAGGTGACGGGGCCTGCAGCGAGCTCCGCGCGCAGGGAGCCCTGGTCTGTGGACTGCGCCACCAGTCCGCGCGCACTCAGGTCATCCAGCACATCGTCCTCGCCGGTCGGCACCCGCGCCTCGACGTGGGTGCTGGCTGCGGTGTCCATGCTGCTGCTCGCTCCTCGACGTCGTGGGACCGTCGCCGGGTCCTCGTGCGGACCATTGTCACTCATCACCGCGACGGCACCGCCGCAGCCGTACGAGTCACCCGGCGGGTGCTCGAGCACTGCGCCGGTAGCTCGACACGGTCGCGTCGTCCTGCAGCCAGAACCTCCACCTGGCGTCGGCTGCCGCGCTCACGCCGACCCGCGGTCCCGCTGCAACGGGCCGCAGCCGCTCGCCGACCTCGAGCCGCAGGGGGCTCCCGGCTACCAGCAGGTCGACACCGTTGCAGCTGCCGTCGATACCGAGCGCACGGGCCAGGCAGGCTGGTCCCCGAGCCAGGCCACGGTCCGGTACGCGGGCGCCGCGCCGCCGCCGGGCGAGCTCCACGCCCTCAACCACCCGGCCACTGCGGAGCAGGACCGCGGACGCCTGCCCCTCGAGGCCGGTCACCACGTTGCAGCACCAGTGCACGCCGTAGCTGAAGTAGACGTAGAGCCGACCCGCCGGGCCGAACATCACCGAGTTGCGCGGCGTCTGGCCGCGGTAGGCGTGCGATGCAGGGTCGTCCCGACCGTCGTAGGCCTCCACCTCGGTCAGGGCCACCGCCACCGTGCCGTCGTCGGTCCGGTGGGCGAGTGTCGACCCGAGCAGCTCGGCCGCCACGTCGAGTGGTGACCGGTTGAGCATCGCTCGGATGCTGGTGGTCACCGCTGCGACCTGCCGAGCAGCCACGTGAGCAGCGCCTTCTGTGCGTGCAAGCGGTTCTCGGCCTCGTCCCAGACGGCACTGTGCGGGCCGTCGATGACGTCGGCGTCGATCTCCTGTCCGCGGTAGGCCGGCAGGCAGTGCAGGATGACGACGTCGTCCGCGGCTCGGGCCACCAGGTCCGAGGACAGGCGGAACGGCAGGAACGGTCGGGCCCGCATGCTCGCCTCTTCCTCCTGGCCCATCGAGACCCAGGTGTCGGTGGCCAGGACGTCGGCACCGTCGGCCGCCTCTTCGCCATCGTGGACCACGCGTACCGACCCGCCGGTCCGCGCCGCGATCCGCTCGGCGTCGGCCAGCACGCCCGGATCGGGCAGATAGGACCGCGGAGTGCCGACGCGCACGTGCAGCCCGGCGGTTGCGCCGCCGATCAGATAGCTGTGCGCCATGTTGTTGGCACCGTCGCCCAGGTAGGTCAGCGTGAGACCGGCCAGCCGGCCGCGGCGGGCAAGAACCGTCTGCAGGTCCGCAAGGATCTGGCACGGGTGGAACTCGTCGGTCAGCGCATTGATCACCGGTACGCGCGAGACAGCGGCCATCGCGTCGACCCGGTCCTGCCCGAAGGTTCGCCAGGCGATGGCCGCCACCTGGCGGTCGAGGACGCGAGTGGTGTCCTCGATCGTCTCGCCTTTCCCCAGCTGGCTGCTCTGCGCGTCGATCACCAGCGGGTAGCCGCCGAGCTCGGCGATGCCGACCGAGAACGACACCCGCGTCCGGGTCGACGTCTTGTCGAAGACGACAGCGACGGCACGTGGCCCGTCGAGTGGTCGAGCGTGGAAGCGGTCCTTGGCGAACGTGTCCGCGAGGGCGAGCACTTCCGCCTGCTCGTCGGGGCTGAGGTCGTCGTCGCGCAAGAAGTGTCGGGTCATGGGATCTCCTCACCAACGCAGGGCCGGGTCGCCCAGCCCGCACGGGCAGCTGCCCGACATGATGATCGACGGTGACATCGCTGCCGTCGTCGGCGGGTGCCTCGCGAGCGAGCTCAGGAGCGGGGAACGGCCCCCGTCGCTTCTGCCGCCGCACTCACCGCGGCTTCCCGGGCCGCCGCCGTGTCCTGCTCGGTCAGCGTGCGCGACGGATCCCGGAAGCGCAGGGCGAACGCCAGCGACTTCTTCCCCGTAGGCACCGAAGCGCCGATGTAGACGTCGAACAGGTGGATCGACTCGAGCAGCGGTCCGGCCCCGTCAACCAGGGCCGCCTCGACGCGGGCGGCCGGGACGGATGCGTCCACGACCAGGGCGACGTCCGCTTTCGCCACCGGCATCGTCGAGAACCTCGGTGCCGGCCTGATCGTCGGCGCCTGCGCGATGAGCGCGTCGAGGTCCACCTCGGCGAAGGCGCTGCGCGGTGGAACGCCGTAGGCCGTGCACACCCGAGGGTGCAGCTCGCCGGCGAAGCCGATGCCCACTCCGTCGACGAGGACCTGTCCACACCGGCCCGGGTGCCACGGGGGTGTCTCGGCCGGTCGGATCTCGATCGGCACGCCGAGCACCCTGGCGACGAGGCGGACGGCGGCGACGGCGTCGGCCCAGCTCGCTGCCCGAGCGGGTCCCCACCAGCCCGCGGGCGTCCGCTCGCCACTGAGCAGCACCGCCAGGTGGCGCGGCTGCGCCGGGAGCGCGGCGTCGAGCGCCGTCAGCTCCTGCGCGGAGGGTGGCCGGTCAGCTGGGGGCAATGGCGCCGCCGGGAGCCGGTTGCTGCCGGGAAGGAAGACCGGAGCCACCAAGCAGAGCGCGACCGAGGCGCTGCCTCGCCCGACGTTGCGCGCCATGGCATGCAGCAGCGCGGGCGCGAGTGTCGTGTGCAGCAGCGGCTCGTGGGCGGTGAGCGGGTTGGCGACGGTGATCGCGCTGCGCCGCGGGTCGTCGCGGGCCAGGCCCAGCGCGGTGAAGTCGGCCGCCCCGACGAACGGGTAGGCGACGACCTCGGTGTAGCCGGCGCCGGCCAGCGCCAGGCCCACCCGGCGACGCAACCGCTGCGACCAGGTCAAGCCGCGACCCGGTGGTGGCGCCGGCAGCACCGACGGAACGGTGTCGTAGCCAACGACGCGGACCACCTCCTCGACGAGGTCGTAGGGGTCGGTCAGGTCGGGTCGCCAGGTGGGCGGCGTGACGTCGAGCGGGTCGCGCTCCGGCGGGCCGGTGCAGCAGCCGACGGCGCGCAGAGCGGCAATCGCGCTGTCGGGCGAGATCGCGGCCCCCGAGACCCGTTCGGGCAGCCGGGCGTCGAGGCGGATCACCTCAGGATGTGGGTAGGTGCCCACGACCGTGACCCCCGGCTCGATGGTTCCGCCGCCCAGCTCGACCAGCAGATCTGCGACTCGTTGCGCGGCAGCCATCGGCAGCTGGGGGTCGACACCGCGCTCGAAACGGCGGGAGGCCTCGGAGACCAGTCGGTGCCGACGGGCCGCTCGGGCCACGGGAACCGGTGCGAAGTGCGCTGCCTCGATGACCACCGCCGACGTCGAGGCGCAGATCTCGGTGCTCTCACCGCCCATGACTCCGGCCAGACCGACCGGGCCCCGGTCGTCGGTGATCAGCAGGTCCTCGGCGTCCAGCGCCCGGTCGTGCCCGTCGAGCGTGCGCAGTCGCTCGCCCCGGTCGGCCCGCCGCACCCGGATCGGTCCCTGGAGCCGGTCACGGTCGTAGCCATGGATCGGCTGCCCGAGCTCGAGCATCACGTAGTTGGTGATGTCCACGGGCAAGGAGATCGGCCGCATACCGGCCAGCTGCAGCCTTCGGGCCAGCCGCCGTGGCGTTGGGGCTGCCGGGTCGAAGCCACTCACCGTACGGATGACGAAGACCGGACATGCCTCCGCGTCGTCGACGGCGACCGGGTACGAAGGGCCCGGACCGGTGTCGACTCGCACCGAGGCGGGATCCCGGAATGCGACGCCGTAGGCCAGCGCCGCCTCGCGGGCGACTCCGCGTATCGACAGCGCATAGGCCCGGTCGGGAGTGATCTCGAGCTCGATGACCTCCTCCCGGAGGCCGAGCAGGGAGCCGGCATCGTCACCGGGCGCCGCTTCGCCCGGTCGCAGGACGATGATGCCCTCCGCGTCGTCACCGACACCAAGCTCGCGGGCCGAGCAGATCATGCCGTCCGAGAGGTGGCCGTAGGTCTTTCGCGCGGCGATCCGGAAGTCGCCGGGCAGCACCGCGCCCGGCAGTGACACGACCACGAGGTCCCCGGCTGCAAAGTTGGCCGCGCCGCACAGGATGCCGCGCGACCCAGCCGGGTCGTTGTGTGCCTCCCCGACGTCGACGCTGCACCACCGCACGGTCTTGCCGTTGCGATGGGTCTCCGGTGTCACCGTCAGCACCCGGCCCACCACCAGCGGACCCTGGAGGCCAGCCCCGGTGGCCGTCAGGGACTCGAGCTTGAGCCCGAGGTCGGTGAGCCGGGCCGCCAGCTCACCCGCCCGGACCTGCGGGGACAGGTCGACGTGGTCGCGCAGCCACGACAACGGCACGCGCATCAGATGTCCAACCCGAAGGCCGCCGTGAAGCGCACGTCACCCTCGACCATGTCGTGCATGTCGGCGATCCCGTGCCGGAACATCAGCGTCCGGTCGATGCCCATGCCGAACGCGAAGCCGGTGTGCACCGTGCTGTCGATACCGCAGGCGGCCAGCACCCGCGGGTTGACGACCCCACAGCCGCCCCACTCGATCCAGGCCTCGCCCTTGCAGGTGCGGCAGTCCTCGACCGCGGGCGCCTCGCCCCGGCACACGAAGCAGCGCAGGTCCACCTCGGCGCTCGGCTCGGTGAACGGGAAGTACGACGGGCGGAAGCGGGTGGTGATGCCGTCACCGAACATCGCCGCGGCGAAGTGGTCGAGGGTGCCCTTGAGGTGCGCCATCGTGAGGCCCCGGTCTACCGCCAGCCCCTCTACCTGGTGGAAGACCGGTGTGTGGGTCGCGTCCAGCTCGTCGGTGCGAAAGACCCGCCCCGGACAGATGACGTAGATCGGCGGCCTGCGGGACAACATGGTGCGCGCCTGTACCGGTGAGGTGTGGGTGCGCAGCACGATGTGGGCGCTGGCCGGCTCCAGGAAGATGGTGTCCTGCATCGTGCGGGCGGGGTGGTCGGGGCCGAGGTTGAGCGCGTCGAAATTGAGCCACTCGGCCTCCACCTCCGGTCCCTCGGCGACCTCCCATCCCATGGCGACGAACACGTCGCCGATGCGCTCCTGCAGCGTCGTGAGCGGATGCCGCGAGCCGACCGGGTCACGGTCATAGGGAAGGGTCACGTCGACGACGTCCTCGACCAGCATCCGCTCCTCGGCCGCCTCCTGCAGCTGCTTCAGGCGCGCCTCGAGCGCCTCGGCAACCGTCCGCCGGGCCTGCCCGAGCCGTCGGCCGGCATCCTTGCGGGCCTGCGGTGGCAAAGCGCCGATCTCGCGGTTGGCCAGCGCCAGCGGCGACCGGTCACCGGCGTGCGCCAGACGTACCCGCTTGAGGGCTTCCAGCGAATCGGCCGCCGCTACTGCTGCCAGCGCCCGGTCGCGTGCAGCCGCGACCTCGTCGGGCTGTAGGGCGCTGACCTGGACTGGGTCGTAGTCGGTGTTGGGGCCGGACATCAGGGCCTTTCGGGCGGCCGGCGGAGGGCCGGGTCCTGCGCAGGCCTGGTACGACCGGCTCGGCCCCCGAGTCTAGGAAGCCGGCAGGCCGGCCCACCACTCAGATACCCCGGCACAGCGGCGTGCGGTCAGTCCCGCAGCACGGCGGGCTCATTGACGGGTAGCCAGACCTGCAGCCGAGCGCCGCCGCTAGGTGACTCGGCGATGGCCACCGAGCCGGCGTGTGCCTCGACCACCCCGCGCACTATGTAGAGGCCGAGCCCGGACCCGCCCGTGGTTCCGTTGTGCCAGAACTTGTTGAAGACGCGATGCCGCTGGGCCGGTGGAAAACCTGGCCCGGCATCGTCCACACACACCTCGACGCCGTCGGCGCCCCGCCGGGCCTTGCGCTGCACGAGGACCGAGACGCGGCCTCCCCCGTGCACGAAGGCGTTCTCGACCAGATTGGTGAAGACCTGCACGAGCCGATCGCTGTCGCCCCACACCGTCGGCATCTCGCCTTCGACACGCAGGTCGACCGACCGGCCGCTCCCGGCTCCGATGTTCGCCAGCACGCGCTCCACCTGAGCCACCGCCGACAGCGGCTCCCTGCGTACGCGCATCCGGCCGGAGTCGATGCGCGCGGCGTCGAGCAGCTCGGTCACCAGCCGGCCAAGCCGGTCGGCGTCGCTGTCGACGGTCTGCAACAGCAGCAGTCGCTGGGAGTCAGAGAACCGGTCCCACTTGCTCAGCAGTGTCGCGGTGAAGCCCTTGACGCCCGTGAGCGGGGAGCGCAGCTCGTGGGCGACCGTTGCGACCAAATCCGAGCGCTCCCGGTCGTTGTGCGCCCGGGCACGGGCGTCGCGCAAGGACACCACCACCCGCTGCACGGTCCCCGCGGGACGCCGTCTGACCAGGCGCGCGGTCACCAGCAGCTCCCGGCCGTCGGCGTGGTGCCACGTCTGTTCGCTGAGCCTGCGGCGCAGCGGGAACCCGTCGTAGGGCTGGGTGCACGAGAACCAGTCGTTGCCCTCGAGGTCGTCGAGGGCCATCACCTCGGCGAGCTTCGCCCCGAGCAGATCGGCTCGCCGGGTCCCGAGCATCGCGGCGGCAGCGAGGTTGGCGGCCTCGACCGCGCCGTCGGCACCGGCGACGACGAGCCCGTCGGGCAGGTCGTCGAGCTCGATGACACCGCTCGCTGCGCCCACGCTTACCTCCCTGTGTCGCCGGCAAGCTGTCGTCCGGCACGTTAGTGCGTACGGGGCCGCTGAGACAGGGGACCCTCAGCGGCGGGAGAGCTGTTCCGGCGCTGGGCCAGGGCCGAGGCATAGAGGCAGACCGCGGCGGCGGTGGCCAGGTTGAGGCTCTCCGCCCGGCCGTAGATCGGGACGCTGACGATCCGGTCGGCCAGCGCGAGCACCTCGATCGGCAAACCCCGGGCCTCGTTGCCGAACAACCAGGCGGTGGGGCGGGCCAGCAACCCGTCGGTGTCCGCGCGGACGAGGTCCAGGTCCGCGTCGGCTTCGGCGGCCAGCACCGTCAGGCCGGCTGACCGGGCCGCGGCGATCGCAGTCGCCGGGTCGGGCTCGACGCATAGCGGCAGGTGGAAGAGGCTGCCGGCGCTGGCGCGGACCGCCTTGGGGTTGTAAGGGTCAACCGACGAACCGGTCAGCAGCACGCCGTCGGCTCCGGCCGCGTCGGCGCAGCGGATCACGGTCCCGGCGTTTCCAGGGTCGCGGACGTCTGCACACATGGCGAGCAGGCGTACGCCTGGCACGACCAGCTCGCTCAGCGAAACGTCGACGAACCGGCAGACGGCGACGACGCCCTGCGGCGTCACCGTGTCGCTGAGCGTCGCTACGACGGTGTCCTCGGCGACCGTCCAGCTCACGCCCTGCCCGGTCGCGAGCGCCACCAGGTCCGGATGCCGCTCCGTCGCGGACCTGGACCCGAAGACCTCGACGGCCCCGCTGTCAAGCAGCGCCTCGCGCACCGCCTGCGGTCCCTCGGCGAGGAACTCCCGGCGCTCGACCCGGGACGCGTGTGCGGTGAGCCTGCGGGCCCGGCGCGCCCGCCCTGAACGGGGGGTCAGCGCCGGACCCGGGCTCGTCCTGCTCATCGTCTCGGGACGCCGGAAGTCACCGGCGGGTCAGGCGGCGGAGTTCCTGGCCGCGTTGACATCGCCTGGCAGGTTCGCCTTGGCGACTTCCACCAGCGCCGCAAAGGCCGGCGCGTCGTTGACCGCCAGGTCAGCAAGGATCTTGCGGTCGACCTCGACGTCAGCCGCCTTCAGCCCCTGGATGAAGCGGTTGTAGGTCAGGTCGTGCTGCCGGACGGCAGCGTTGATGCGGGTGATCCACAACCGGCGGAAGTCGCCCTTGCGCGCACGACGGTCGCGATAGGCGTAGACCATCGAGTGGGTGACCTGCTCCTTGGCCTTGCGGTAGAGGCGGGAGCGCTGGCCCCGGTAGCCGGAGGCGCGCTCCAGCGTGGTTCGGCGCTTCTTGTGCGCGTTGACGGACCGCTTGACGCGTGCCACTGTCGGACTCCTTGGTGCCTGCAGCGCCTGGCGCCCCGGTGCTGGACCGGGTCTTGGGCGGGAACGGAAAAGCGGTCAGGACCTGGCCGGCCTCAGCGGCCGAGCATCCTGCGGACTCGCGGGACATCGGCCTTGGCTACGTCCTTGACACCGTCGTCGAGTCGGGTACGCCCGGTCGACTTCTTCTGCATCAGGTGCGTGACTCGGCGCGCCTGCTGGTGACGCAGCTTGCCGGTGCCGGTCACCTTGACCCGCTTCTTCATGCCGGAGTGCGGCTTCATCTTCGGCATCAGTGCCTCTTTCGCTCGGTGGGTCCTCCCCCGCCGGGCGAGGGAACACGTGGTGGTGGGGCGGCTCAGCTGGTTGCGTCGGTGTCCGCGTCGATGTTCTCCGAGCGCCGACGCGGCTTGTGCTCGATCGCCTGGGGCAGCCGATCGGCCTTCTCGTCCGCGCGCTCGGCGGCCCGCTCCTCGGCGACCCTGACCTTTTCGGCTTTGACCTCCGCCCGCGCCTCGGCCTTCTTCTTGTGCGGTCCGATCACCATGGTCATGTTGCGGCCGTCCTGACGGGGGGTCGACTCGACGTATCCGAGCTCGCCCACGTCCTCGGCCAGCCGCTGCAACAGCCGGAAGCCGAGCTCGGGACGGTGCTGCTCCCGCCCCCGGAACATGATCGTGATCTTGACCTTGTCGCCCTGGCGCAGGAACCGCACGACGTGACCCTTCTTGGTCTCGTAGTCGTGCGAGTCGATCTTGGGACGGAGCTTCATCTCCTTGATGACCGTGTTCGTCTGGTTGCGTCGGGACTCGCGGGCCTTCTGTGCGGTCTCGTACTTGAACTTGCCGTAGTCCATGAGCTTGCAGACCGGCGGCCTGGCCATGGGAGCCACCTCGACCAGATCGAGCTCGGACTCCGTGGCCAGTCGCAGGGCATCGTCGATGCGCACGATGCCGACCTGCTCACCGTTGGGTCCGACGAGTCGGACCTCCGGGACGCGGATCCGGTCGTTGACGCGTAGCTCTGTGCTGATAGGTCCTCCTGGGTCGTTTCGGGTGCCGTGCCGTTGCGACCCGGCACCTGAGCCCAGAAACGGAACAGGGCCCTGTGCCACACGCACAGAGCCACCGCCGGCAGCCGAGAGCTGCCGGAGCCGACGACTTGCCGTCGACTGACCGGAACCCGACGACCAGAGGTCGGTGCGGGTGGGAGATGGTCTCCGCTTGTGCGCTGCACCGAAGCCGGCACTCGTGCAGAGCACGGAGACGAGTCATCGGCGCAGAAGGTCGGCGCCCATGCTACCAGCGGGCTCCGGCCCGTCGCACCACCCTCGAGGCGGTCAGCTCCCGGCCACCCAGGCGTAGGCGTCGCCCAGCCGCACGAGCTGGTGGCCGCTCGCCAGCTGGTCCAGGTCGGTCCGCTCGACCACAATGCGCACAGGTCCTGCCACGTCGACCAGCAACGCCTCCGCCCGCTCGGCCACGGCGGCGGAGGCGGCGGCTGCGGCTCGCACCGGCACCGGCCGGGCCCGCGCGTCCCACGCCTGCATGCTCGGCAGGCCGGTGAACGCGAGCAGCGCCCGGCGTCCGTCCCGTCCGCTGAGCAGCACCGCAGCCAGCTGCGCACCGGAGCCCTGACCACGTTCAGCGGTCTCCGCAGCCGGGTCGGTGGGCATCGTCACGACCGGCACCAACAGCCGCGCAGTGCACAGGGCCGCCAGCACCGGGGCGAACGCACCCCCGGCCGCCCACTGTGCGGCGGCCGTCCTCAGCGCGGCGTCGGGGTCACCGAGGTCGCCGGCAAAGCCGGGATCGGGAACGCTCCGCACGCGCAGACATCGTAGCCGGGACGCAGCCCGGCACCGGTGGGGCAGACTGGGGCCATGCCTGCGCAGACGTCGTGGTGGTGGCTCCCCTGGGTTGTCCTGCTGTCCGGCGGCTGCGGCGCCGCGGCTTGGCACGCGTGGCACACCGGTCGGCGCGCGGTGGCGGTCCGCCGAATGGGGTGGGCGACACTCCCCTGGGCCGCTTGGCTGCTCGGTCTGGTCACTGTGGTGTGGCGGGTCGGCTCCGCGCTCGGCGACTGGTTGACCCGCTTCGTGCTCAACCCGGCTGCCTGGCTCGGCGTCGCGCTGGCGCTGGTGGGGGTCAGCCTGGTCGCGGTCGGCACCGTGGCGGCCCGTCGTGGTATCGGCGAAACGGTGTCCCAACGCCCCCGTCGGGCGCTGCGGTCCAAGGCGAAGCCGGTGGCGAAGGACGCAACCGGGGACTTCGCCGAGGTGGAGGACATTCTCAACCGCCGCGGGATCCGCTGAATGCTGCTTCCGGAGCTGGTGGCCCAGGTGCTGTCCTCGCCGTCGCGGCTGCCCGGCTCGCGCCTGGTCTGCCTCGATGGGCGCGCCGGCGCCGGCAAGACCTCCCTCGCCGACGAGCTCGCCGCCGGCTGCACCCTCGCCTGCCCGGGACAGGTCAGCGTGCTGCACCTGGATGACCTGTACGCCGGCTGGTCCGGACTCCCCGACGTCGCCGACCTCGTTGCGACATCACTGGTGGCGCCATGGCGCCGTGGGCTGCCCGGGTACGTGGCCACCTGGGACTGGCACCGCGGCGTCCGCCGCGAGCCCGTACCACAGGTACCTACGTCGGTGATCCTGCTCGAGGGCGTCGGCTCCTACGCCCGCCGTTACGCCGATGCGGTCTCCTCGCTGATCTGGGTGGAGAGCCCCGAGCCGGTGCGACGAGCGCGGGCGCTGGCCCGCGACGGTCGGGTCTTCGCCGCGCACTGGGACCGGTGGGCAGCCGATGAGGAGTTCGTGCACGCCCGGGAAGGGACTCGCTCGGCGGCGGACGTCGTCGTGGACACCGGCCTGGTGGTCGAGCAGGCGGCCCGGTGAACGGCCCGGCCCTTCCGTCGGGGCGGCAGGTCCGGCTGCGGGCCGGACGCTGCGCTGCGGTGGTCGTCGAGTCCGGGGCGACCCTGCGCTCGTTGACGCGCGAGGGACGTCCGTTGCTCGCCGGCTTCGCCGAGGACGCGATGGCGTCATCTGGCCGCGGGCAGGTGCTGATGCCGTGGCCCAACCGGATCGAGGACGGGCGCTACGACTTCGCCGGGACCCGCAACCAGCTGCCGCTCAGCGAGCCTGCCAAGCACAACGCATCACACGGGCTGGTCCGTTGGCAGTCCTGGCGGCTCGAGCAGCTCGACGAGTCCGCCGTGGCCGCACACCTGCACCTGCTCCCCTCGCCGGGCTATCCCTTCGACCTCCAGCTAAGGGTCGAGTACGCGTTGCATGACCGCGGCCTCACGGTCACCGCGACAACGACGAATCTCGGTGCTCAGGAAGCTCCGTACGGTCACGGCTTCCACCCGTACCTGTGCAGCGGTGCAGGCCCGGTCGACGAGTGGACTCTGCAGCTGCCGGCCCGCCGGATGTGCCGGGTTGATCACCGCGGCCTGCCGGGGGCCGCCGAGCCGGTCGACGCCGAACACGACTTCACGGCGGCGCGCCGGATCGGGTCGCTGCAGCTGGACAACCCGTTCACGGACCTGGTTCGCGACACCGACGGACTGGCCCGGGTGCGGGTCACCGGACCAGGCGCCGCCCCGGTGACTCTGTGGCTCGACGAGCACCACCGGTGGGTCCAGGTGTTCACCGGCGACCAGCTTCCTGACCGGGCGGCGCGGCAGGCGCTGGCGGTCGAGCCGATGACCTGCCCGCCGAACGCCTTCCGCAGCGGGACAGACCTGATGCGGCTGGCGCCGAGCCAGGTCTGCACTGCGCGGTGGGGAATAACTACCGGTTAGCGAGGGTCCGTGCGACCGCTAGCGCCCGCGGGTGGTTCCCGGCCGCTGTGGGCGGCGACTGCCCGGCGCAGCGTGCGCAGCATGCGCAGCGCCCGGTCCCCGTCGGACCCCTGCAGAGCCAGCACAGCGACCGTCCGGCCGTCGGAGGTGTCGATGCTCGCCCACGGCGCTCCGCGGGCCAGATGGATTGCGACGACCTGCGCCCAGTCGAGGTGGTGACAGCGGTAGCCGTTGCGCACGTCGAGCCCGACGTCGTCGAAGCTCACCGACGCGCGGGCGATGCCCAGCAGGACCGCCAGCGCGGCGAGCAGCACCAAGACCAGCGTTGCTCGCTGGAAGGTCGTGAACGAGTCGCGCACCGGGGCCGGAAAGCCCATCCACATCACGACAGCAACGGTGACCAGGCAACCGCCGGCGACCACCGCCACGACACTGGCGCCCAGCGGCCGGTAGGTCGTGCGCCGGGTCACGTTGCGGCGCCGGTTCCCGGTGCCCGGCGAGGGGCTGGTCGAGCGTCCTTCATCGACTCCATCTCGCAGACGTTCCAGGCACGGTGCAGCAGACAAAGGTTACGCGGCCGCCCC
>JBBSGC010000044.1:0-14326 GCA_038254525.1 Propionibacteriales bacterium
CACGCTCGTCCCGGTCTCACTCCACGTCCGCGACACCCAGGCCTCACCTGCCGGGAACCGGTAGGCCTCCAGGGCCGGCGTCGAACGGACCCGGTCGAGGAACATCTCGGCGACACTGGCGGCACGGCCCTCGACCACGGACAGGTCGTCGCGCGTCGGCACCGGAGTTGTCATGGTCCCTCGATCAAGTCCACTGTTGGCCTAGACCGTAGAGCACACGGCTACCCACCCGCAGGCAGTACCACGCTGGCGTAGTCGGGCCTGGTCCGCGCCGCCCAGCCCACGGCCGGCACCAGCGCCAGGCCGAGCGCCACGAAGACACCGCCGAGCAGCCACCACCCGAGCGCGCCCAGCGTGATCGGGAGCAGCGTTATGACGGTGGGGGCGAGCATCGTAGACAGTGAGAAGCCGGTGCTGGCCAGCCCCTGGTACTGGCCCTGCGCGTGGCCGGGGGCAAGCTCCTGGCCAAGGCAGAACTGGGCGGCGGCTTGCAGCAGCTCCCCGAACGCGTGCATGAGCCCGCCGGCCAGCAGCAGCGCGACGGCCGTCGCGACGGACCGCCCGGCCGCGAGTGCCAGCAGGCCGCAGGCGGCGAAGAACACGAACCCCGACGACGAGATCACCTTGGCAGCAGTCGCCACGTGCTCCACCCGCCGGCTGACCCGCACCTGGAACAGCACCACAGTGACAGTGTTGACCACGAAAAGGACCGAGACCACCCAGGTCGGCGCGCTCGTGTAGCGATCGACCCACAGCGGGATGCCGACGTCCAGGATCGAGTACTGGATGGCCATCGACGCCATCAGAATCGTGACCACGACGTACGGCCGGTCGCGGAACACCTGCCAGATGGGGGCCGCCTCGTGCTTCGGCGTCGGCGGGACGTGCGGGTGGCGACGCAGCACGACCGCGGTGGCCAGGTAGGTCAACGCGTTGATGAGCAGCAGCACCACGTAGGCGGCGCGGGTGTCGGCGAGCAGCGCCAGCGCCCCGATCCCGGCGCCGATCGTGATGCCGATGTTGGTCACCGACCGCAGGTACGCCCGGGTCCTGATCCGCTCAGGGCCAACCGATGCGGAGGCGATCAGCCCCGCGCGGACCGCAGCCGAGCCCCGGTCGAGAACGGCCAGCCCGCTGGCGGCGAGCACGAACTCGGTCGCGTTGGTCACCAGTGCGGCTGCCGCGGCGACCGGGGCGGCCAGGACCAGCAGCATGATCAGCAGCTCACGGGCGCCGCGCTTGTCGCCGAGGTGGCCCATCGGCACACCGGACAAGATCCCGAACAGGCCGGCCACCGACAGGCCGACACCGACCTGGGTCGGGGACAGCCCCACGATGCGGGTGAAGTAGAGGACGGCGACGACCATGTACGAGCCGGAGCCGGCCGTGTTGACCAACGTCGCCAGCGCCATGACCCGAGCAGCCTGCGTCTCCGGGAGCAGCCGCTGCAACCGGCCGGCGTGACCCTGACCAGCCTGCGGGGGCGCCTCGTTGGTCACCCTGCTGACTCCCGTCGCCCAGAAGGGGGTCGCCCTTCGTGATCGACTAGTCACCCTAGACCTGAGCGGGGCAGGTGCGAAACTTCAGCCGGTTTGGCCGGTTACGACCGGTTGTGCTGCAGCGGCGAGCTCAGCGCCGTACGGAGGTGTCGCCGCCCGCATCCACGGTCGACAGCGCCACGATGAAGGCGTCCTGGGGCACCTCCACCCGACCCACCATCTTCATCCGCTTCTTGCCCTCCTTCTGCTTCTCCAGGAGCTTGCGTTTGCGGGTGATGTCGCCGCCGTAGCACTTGGCGAGGACGTCCTTGCGGATGGCGCGGATGGTCTCCCGGGCGATCACCCGGGCGCCGATGGCAGCCTGGATCGGCACCTCGAACTGCTGGCGCGGGATCAGCTTCTTCAGCTTGGCGACCAGCGCGACGCCGTAGGCGTAGGAGGCGTCGCGGTGCACTATCGCGCTGAACGCGTCGACCGGCTCGCCGTGCAGCAGCACGTCGACCTTGACCAGGTCCGCGCCCTGCTCCCCCACGGCCTCGTAGTCCAGGCTCGCGTAGCCCTTGGTCCGCGACTTCAGCGAGTCGAAGAAGTCGAAGACGATCTCGGCCAGCGGCAGCTGGTAGCGCATCTCGATCCGGTCCTCGGACAGGTACTCCATGCCGCGCAGCGAGCCGCGACGGCTCTGGCACAGCTCCATGATGGTTCCGATGAACTCACTCGGGGCGAGGATCGTCGCCCGTACGACCGGCTCCAGCACCTCGGCGACCTTTCCGCTCGGGTACTCGCTGGGGTTGGTCACCATGTGCTCGGTGCCGTCGTCCATGCGTACGCGGTAGACGACGTTGGGAGCGGTCGAGATCAGCTCGAGCCCGAACTCCCGCTCGAGCCGCTCGCGCACGATCTCCATGTGCAGCAGCCCGAGGAAGCCGCAGCGGAAGCCGAAACCGAGGGCACCCGAGGTCTCCGGCTCGTAGGCGAGCGCAGCGTCGTTGAGCTGCAGCTTGTCGAGTGCGTCCCGTAGGCCCGGGTAGTCGTCGCCGTCGATCGGGTAGAGCCCGGCGAACACCATCGGGTTCGGGTGCCGGTAGCCGCCGAGCGCCTGCGTCGCCCCGCCGACGGCGGAGGTCACCGTGTCACCGACCCGCGACTGCCTGACCTCCTTGACCCCGGTGATCAGGTAGCCGACCTCGCCGACGCCTATCTCGCGCGCCTTCACCGGCTCCGGTGAGATGACTCCCACCTCGAGCATCTCGTGCACCGCTCCGGTCGACATCATCGCGATCCGGTCCCGGTGCGACAGCCGGCCGTCGACCACGCGTACGTAGGTGACGACCCCTCGGTAGGTGTCGTAGACGGAGTCGAAGATCAGCGCCCGCGGCGGCGCGTCGGCGATGCCCCGCGGCGAGGGCACCTGCGCGACGACCGCCTCAAGCAGCTCCGCGACACCGGCGCCGGTCTTCGCCGACACCCGAAGGACGTCCTCGGGCGCACCGCCGAGGATGCGGGTGATCTCCGCGGCGTACTTGTCGGGCTGCGCACTTGGCAGGTCGATCTTGTTCAGCACCGGGATCACGTGCAGGTCCGCCTCCAGCGCCAGGTAGAGGTTGGCGAGGGTCTGCGCCTCGATCCCCTGCGCGGCGTCGACCAGCAGGACGGCGCCCTCGCAGGCGGCCAGGCTGCGGCTCACCTCGTAGGTGAAGTCGACGTGGCCGGGAGTGTCGATGAGGTTCAGCACGTAGGTGACCGGCGACGAGCCGCCTAGCGGTCGGGCGGTGTAGGGCAGCCGGACCGCCTGGCTCTTGATGGTGATGCCACGCTCACGCTCGATGTCCATCCGGTCGAGGTACTGCGCGCGCATGGAGCGCCCGACCACGACGCCCGTCTGCTGGAGCATCCGGTCGGCCAGCGTGGACTTGCCGTGGTCGATGTGCGCGATGATGCAGAAGTTGCGGATCAGCGACGGGTCGGTCGAGCCGGGTGTTGGCGCTGGAATGGGCGGCACAGACGGCTTCCGGTCGATCGGCACTGCGGGCGGACCGCCATTCTTCCACGCCGCAAAGCGGTCGACGCGCGAGTGCGCGTCGGACAGGATCGACCGATGCACCTCCCGTCACCGGCCGTGCGAGTGCCGGTCACCGTGCCCGTGGGGGCGACCGCGCTGCGCCCCACCTGGTTCGAGCTGCCGCGCGAGCTGCGTGGTCTCATCGAGGGCCGGTTGGGGCGTCGGGTGGTCGACGCCGCATCGCAGGGCTCGGGCTACACGCCGGGCTTCGCCTCACGGCTGCTGCTGGAGGACGGCGACCGCGTCTTCGTCAAGGCCGCCGACCTGGCGACCCGCGCCATGTTCGCCGAAAGTTACCGCGACGAGGCACGCAAGCTGGCGGCGCTGCCGCCGGGCGTCCCGGCACCGAGGCTGCGCTGGGCGTACGACGCCGACGGCTGGGTGGTGCTGTGCCTAGAAGACATCGCTGGTCGCCCACCCGTGCGGCCGTGGCGCCGCACGGAGCTGCTCGCTGCCGTGGACGCGGTCACCGCGATGTCGCTGCACCTGACCCCGGCACCGGATGCGCTGAGCCTGCCGAGCTGGGCAGCAGAGCTGGACAGCTTCCCGTCGTACTGGGACCGCTTCCAGCCCGACCCGTTCGTGGCCGCGCACGGCAGCGAGACCCGGCAGCTGGCGATGTCCGGACTTGCGGCAGGCGCAGGCGACACGATGGTCCACTGCGACCTGCGTGACGACAACATCCTGGTCGACGAGGCGGGCTCGGTCTGGATCTGCGACTGGAACTGGCCCGTCCGCGGAGCGGCGTGGATCGACCTGCTGACGCTGCTCATCGGCGCACGCGGTGACGGTCACGACGTCGACGCCATCCTCCGGAGTAACAGCCTCACGAACAGGGTCTTTCCCGCCGACATCGACGGTGTCCTCGCTTTGCTCGCGGTCTACTTCCTCGGCGCCAAGGAGGCGGAGGCGCCGGCCACGTCGCCATGGATCCGCGTTCACCAACGCTGGTACGCGGAGGTGACCTGGGGCTGGCTGGCAGAGCGCCGAGGGTGGCGATGAGTCGACTCGCCCCGCGAGCAGTGGGCGTCCGGATGGCGTACGCGTCGGTGCCGGCCGCGGTGCGCCGCTGGGTCGACGACTGCCTCGGCAGCCGCGTCGTGCAGGCCCGCACCCAGCGCGGTGGCATGTCGCCGGGCTGCGCGGCACGGCTGGTGGCCGCAGACGGGCGGCGGGCCTTCGTCAAGGCGGTCGGGCCGGAGCTGAACCCGCAGACTCCGGACCTCTTCCGGCACGAGGCGCGCGTGCTCTCGGTGCTGGCGGCGGTGCCCTATCGGCCCGGGCTGCTCGGCACCCACGACGACGGCGACTGGGTCGGCCTGCTGCTCGAGGACGTCGACGGCCAGCACCCCGACCTCTCGGACGCCGCACAGGCAAGGGTCGTCTGGGACATCGTCGCCACCCAGTGCGACGAGCTGACCCCAGCGCCGTCCGAGCTCGCCGAGCTGTGCTCCACCGAGCCGGCGGCACCGGTCAGCGTCGACACCCGCACGGTCAGCGCCAGCACCTGCCGCTGGAGTGCGGCCTGGCAGGACATGCTCGTCGACCCGGGCCTGCACCTGCCCGCCTGGGCGGTACCTGTAGTCGACGAGCTGGCCGACCGGGTGGCGGCGCTCCCCGGCCGGCTCAGCCTCGAGACCTTCTGCCACTGGGACCTGCGCAACGACAACCTGCTGGTCCGCGCGGACGGGTCCGCGGTGGTGGTGGACTGGGGGATGTCGAGGCTCGGACCGCGCTGGGGCGACCTCTTCGTGCTGGCGCTGGAACGCGCCGAGACCCCGGCCTTCGACCGGTGGATCGACCAGGCCGAGCGCACCCACGGCGCCGACCAGGCGCAGGTGACCTCGTTGCTGCTCGCCCTCGGCGGCTACCTCGCCGTGCGCTCGGCGGACCCACCCGCTCCTGGGCTGCCGTCACTGCCGGCGTTCCGGCGCCGCGAGGCCGACCGTTTTCTCGCCGCGGCGCGGCGTCGCCTGCAGGGCGGGGGGAATTTGGGCGCCTCCCCGACACGCTGATAACCTGGGCCGCTCACGTTCCCGGCGACTCCGCCAGCTCGTGGACACCATCCTTCCGAACGACGTCGTAGAGGCCTGCCCCGTGGCAAACATCAAGTCCCAGATCAAGCGCAACCGGCAGAACGAGCAGGCGCATGAGCGCAACAAGTCCGTCCGTTCGGCGCTGAAGACTGCCGTGCGCCGCTTCCGCGAGGCGGCCGACTCCGGCGACACCGAGGCGGCACAGCGGCTCGGCCGGCTGGCCGGTCGCCGACTCGACAAGGCGGCCTCGGCGGGAGTGATCCACAAGAACCAGGCGGCCAACCGCAAGTCGGCGATCGCCAAGCGCAGCGCCTCGCTCTAGGAGGCTGTTCAGCAAGCGGCGTCGGTCGCCGCGTAGAACGGGTCCCGGCTTGACACCTTGCGCGCCGACACCAGGTGACCGCCCAGGTAGCCGCCCGCCGCGAGCGCCCCACCACCGATAAGCGCCAGCAGGGCGCCTCGCAGGTGCTGGCCGCGTCGGCGGGCGAGAAACGAGCCGGCGTAGAGACCGAGCGCAGCGCTGTTTGCAACCGCGTGTACCGCACCGACCCGCCGGTCGCCGCCGGTCGTGTCACCCCATTCGGCCAAGCCGGTCGCCATGGTCGGTAGCGCCGCGAGCAGTCCCGCCCCCACCAGCCGCTGAGCCGCGGGGCGTGACTGACGTCCGCCGGCGACGTCGAGCAGCATGGCGCTGGTCCACGAGCCGATCGGGAGGTCGGTGAGCAGCGGGTGTAGCGCGTGCCCGAGCCAGCTGCCGTGCAGCAGGTCCGCGCGTCGCTTCGACGCCAGCAGAGCTCCGGCCGCCGGTGCCAGCAGCGCGCTCAGCTGGTCGATCGCGGTGTTGTCCTCCAGGCGCCGCGTCGCCCGCACCAGCAGCGGCGCGTCCTTCAACGACCGGTTGGGCGCCCGCGTCTCGGTGTCCATGACAGCTCCTCTGCTCGGTGGCTGCCGAGCCTAGCGACCTGCGCCGGCACCGGCGCGTCCACGTCACCGCCTTGGTCGGCTGCGCACGACGCGCAGCACCATCCGCTCCAAGGCGTAGTCGCTGTCGCCGGCACCCCCCTTCACCTCCAGGTCGGCTTGCGCGACCGCCTGCAGGGCGCTCACCAGTCCGGTCGCGTCCCACTCCCGCAGCTGGTTGCGCAAAGCCCGCAACCGGAAGGGCTGAGCACCGATCTCCCGGGCCAGGTCACCGTCACGCAACCCGGCAGGGGCTGCCTGCAGGCGCGCCAGCGACCGCAGGCCGGACGCGAACGCGCTCGTGATCAGAACCGGCGCAACCGCGTTGCCCATCGCCCACCGCAGCTGCTCCAACGCCAGCGCGACCCGACCCTCGATGGCCGCGTCGGCGATGTCGAAGCTCTTGACCTCGGCTCGGCCGTCGAAGTAACGGCGCACCATGGAGGTGGTCAGCCGCTCCCGCTCGAAGTCGGCGACGAGCTGGTCGGCGGCGCCAGCCAATGCCCGCAGGTCGTCACCGACGGCGGCGGCGAGGAACTCCGCCGCGTCAGGCGCGATCTGGCCGCTTCGTCGCCGGACCTCGGCGGTGACGAACGCCGACAGCTCCCACGGCTTCGGTGCCTCGCACGCCACCTGGCGGACTGCGGGCAGCTTCCGCAACCGATCGAGCAGCGACGTGGCTTTCGCTCCCCCCGGATGCAGTAGGACCAGCACGACGTCGGGTGCGGGGTCCGCGGCGTATGCCAGAAGCTGTCCCTGGACGTCGTCGGGCAGCTCGCTCAACCCACGGATCACGACCATGCGCACCCGCGCGAACAGCGATGGCGTCGTCAGCTCGGCCAGGGACCCCGACGCGAGGTCACCGGCCTCGACGGAGGTCAGGTCGCAGTCGGCGTCGGCGGTACGGACCTCGGCGAGTGCCTCGGCGACCTCGCGCTCGGCGAGATACTCCGCCTTGCCCGAGAGCAGTGTCACGGTGCCCAGGATCGATGAGTCGGCCATCGCCGGTCAGCATCCCAGGCGGCGCAGACAGCCACCGCCGCGGGTCATCGGGTTACCGTCGCCGGCGCGCCGTCACGCACGACGACGGCCACGTCGCCGACCTCGTCGGTGCGCAGCACAGTCTCACCGAGCGACTGCAGCAGCGCGATCGTCTCCGGGGCGGGATGACCGTAGTCGTTGTCGGCGCCGACGCTGACGATGGCCAGGGAAGCGCCGACGTCGGCGAGGAACGCCGGGTCCTGGTAACGGCTGCCGTGATGCGGCACCTTGAGCACGTCGGCGTGCAACGAGCTTCCCCACTGCTCGAGCTGGGACTGCGCCGATGGTTCCACGTCGCCGGTGAGCAAGAGCGTGATCCCGGCCGACTGCACCGACAAGACGACGCTCGAGTCGTTGACCGCGCCGCCGTCGCCAACACCGGCCAGTTCGAAGTGCGGCACAGGTGCCAGCACCGTCCAGGACAACCGGCCGAGGGCCTGTCGCAGCCCGGGGCCCACCTCCCGCACGGGCAGCGACTGCCCGGCCGCCCAGCGCAGGACCCCGGCGTAGTCGGGGCGGCTGGTCGCCCCGGCGCCCACCTCGATGGCGCCCACGTCGCGACCGTCCGCGACCCCGGACAGGCCGTCGACGTGGTCTGCGTGCGGGTGCGTGAGCACGACCAGCGGGACCGAGTCGACCCCGAGCCGGTCGAGGCACCGGTCGATCAGCGCCGGGTCGGGGCCGGTGTCGACGACGACCGCGGCACCGGGGCCCGCGTCCAAGACCAGCCCGTCGCCCTGTCCGACGTCGCAGGCGACCAGCACCCAGCCGTCCGGAGGCCAGCCGGGACTGATCGGGTGCACGACCCAGATGCCGGTCAGCGCCACACAACCCAGAGCCGCCACCGGGCGGCGCAGAACGCCGCGAGCCAGCGCACTGGCTGCGATACAGGCGCCGCTGAGCGCGACGATGGCCGCGGGGCCGGTGCCCCAGCCCATCGCGGCTCCGGGTAGGGCGGCACCGTGCTCGGCGACCGTGACGATCCACCACACCATCGCTGCCGCGGCCCAACCGATGACGTGCGCGACGGGTGCGCAGACGAGCGCGACCAGGCCGGCGACCAGCCCCAGCACCGTCGCCGGGGCGACCACCGGTGCCACCAGCATGTTGGCGACGACCGCAACCAGCGACACCTGCCCGGACAGCACCGCCACCACGGGGGTGCAGGCCACCTGTGCTGCCATCGGCACCGCGATCGCCTCAGCCACCGAGCGAGGCAGCCACCCGGCAAGCGCGTCTCGCCACGGCGGCGCGAGCAGCAAGATGCCCGCGGTGGCGAGCACCGACAGGGTGAAGCCGGCCGATCGGGCGAGCCACGGGTCGACGAGCACGAGCACGAGCACGGCCACCGACAGTGCCCGCACGCCGCGGCGTCGCCCGCCGGCACCCAGGCCGGCGACCGCGACCAGTCCCATCGCGGCTGCCCTCAGCACGCTCGGCTCGGGCCGCGCAAGCACCACGAATCCGACGGTGGCGACGGTCCCGACCACGACCTGCAGGTAGCCACGGGCTCCCAGCCAGCGGGCAAGAGTCAGCAGGAAAGCCAGCACGATAGTGAGATTGGTGCCGGAGACCGCCAGCAGGTGCGTCAGCCCGCACACCCGGAAGGCGTCGCCCAGTGCGGGGCTGATCGCCGAGTCGTCGCCGTCGACCAGCGCCGGGGTGAGCTCCCGCTCGGTCTGCCCCGCTCGCGCGACTCCCTCGCGAATACCGCCCCGCAGGGCGCCCGAGGCGTTCCACCACCACGACGGTGACGAGATGACGCCCTCGAGGCGGCTCGGGATCAGCACCGCTGCGTCACGCGGGTCGGTGGAGCGCTCGAGGCGCCCCACCACCCGGACCGTGCTGCCGAGGCGCAGGCCGAGCCAGCTGTCGTCGGCGAACACCACCGCCGGTGAGCGGACCGAGGTGGTGACTCCCCGGCCGGTGACCTGGTCGATTCGGACGTCCACGACGACGACGTCGCCGAACCGTCCTGGTCGCGCGACCGGGTCGGAGGTGAGGGTGACCTGTGCGTCCACAGCGGCACCTGCTGCTGCCAGCTGGGGCACCGGCCCGGCGCCGACGACCGTCAGCCGCAGACCGGCGGCCACCATGGCGGCGGCGGACGCGAGCAGCACAGCGGTCAGCCGCGGGTCGGCCCGCCGGGCCAGCAAGGGGCCGGCGACGAGCAGCGCAGCGCCGGCCAGCACCGTCCGGCCGGCCGGTAGCTGCAGGGCGAGCGCGCAGACCAGCCACGCCGACAAGGCAGAGGCCGCGAGGCGCGCATCGATGGCCAGCCGCGGCTCCTCGGCGTCGGCATCCCCGTCGGGCCCGTCGGCCCGCAGCCTCACCCAGCCACCGTGCTCACACGGTCACCAGGTCCCTCAGATCGGCCAGCGTCGCGTCGCCGATGCCGTCGACCTCGAGCAGCTCGTCGACGCTGGTGAACGAGCCGTTCTGCGTGCGCCAGTCGAGGATCGCCTGGGCGGTCACCGGGCCGACGCCCGGCAGCGTGTCAAGCTGCTCAGCGGTCGCGGTGTTGAGGTTGACCAGCGCGCCCGACGAGGGGAGGCCCGACGGCGGCGCAGTTGCCGGGGCACCGGGGACGGCGGCGGGCCGCACGCCGACCAGTAGCTGCTCCCCGTCGACCAGCTGGCGCGCCAGGTTGAGCGTCGTGAGGTCGACTCCGGGTCGCGCACCGCCGGCGGCGTCCAGGGCGTCGGCCACCCGCGAGCCCTGCGGCAGAGTGACGATCCCGGGCCGGCGAACTCTGCCGGTGACGTCAACGATGACGGCGGCACCCGCAGGGGATGGGCCGGTCGTCCCCGTCGCATCCGCAGTGCCGGTGCCCGGCGCGCCGGGCGGCCCCGAGGTGGCGGCCGCGGTGCTCAGAGCTCCCGTCCCGGAAGTCGCCGGGCCGTCGGCCACCGGCGCGAGCGGGGCCACCGGTTGCACCTGCGGGCGCCCGGCCAGTGCCCACCAGGCCGCTACGCACAGCAACCCAGCGACCAGAGCGGCCAGCACGCCCAGGTGCGAGCCGGTGAACCGGCCGACCGCAGCCTCGCGCAACGCCACCGGCAACCGGTCACCCACTGCGGCTCGCGACCGTGCCGTACGAGGCTGCGGCCGCGCGGCATGCCGTCCCGCTGGGTCGCCACCGCGATCTGGCCGCGACGGGGGTCCGACCTCGTCCCACCCGGGTGCGGCTTGCGCGGCCCGGGCTTCGTCCGGCCGGTCCGTGGTCAACGGCCCAGCGGGCGCCGAGCCGAGCTCGTGAGCCAACTCGACTCCAAGCAGGTCAAGGCGCCGGCGCGCCGCATCCGACGAGCCGGGCCGGTTCGCCGCTGTCGCACGCCCCTTGTCGACCATGCTTAGACGCTAGGCAGCAAGCGGGACCTCCGGGTGCGCCGAGACGCATCTGTGGACAGCCGCGGTTGGTGCGAAGTCTGCGGGCAGCGGTCCGGCGGAAGGGCGGACTCAGGCGGGTGCAACCACGACCGCGACCATGCCGGGACCGACGTGGGCCCCGATCACCGCGCCGACCTCGCTGACCTGCACGCCGGCGAGCTGCAGCCGCTCCGACAGCCGCGTGCCAAGCGTCTGCGCCCGCTCGACCGCGGCCAGGTGCTGGACCGCCACGCGTACCGGGCCGTCGATCCCCTTGGCCGCCTCCACCGCCAGCTCCTCGATCCTGCCCAGCGCGCGCGCCGCGGTGCGGACCTTCTCCAGAGGACCGATCCGGCCATCGCGCACGGTCAGCAGCGGCTTGACCGCGAGTGCGGAACCGACCAGCGCCGCGGCCGCCCCGATCCGCCCGCCGCGCCGCAGGTGCTCCAGGGTGTCGACGTAGAAGTAGGAGACGGTCGCCGCCGCAGAGGCGGTCGCCGCGGCGGCCGCGGCCGCCGCGTCCCCACCGGCGCGCAGCTCGTCGGACGCGGCGAGCACCGCGAAGCCGACCCCCATCCCGACCTGCCGGGTGTCAACGGTCCAAACCGGCAGCGCGGCGCGCGCGGCGGCCTGCTCGGCGGACTCAAAGGTCCCCGAGACGGCTCCGGACAGGTGCACCGACACCGCACCGGTGCAGCCCTCGCCGGCCAGCGCCTCGTAGGCGGCGAGAAATGCCTGGGGCGCCGGCCGCGACGTGCTGATCGGCGCGAACTGCCGCAGCGCCGCCGCCACGGCGTCCGGAGTCCCCTGCAGCCCCTCGGCGAACGAGCGAGTCCCGATCACCACCTGCAGCGGAACCACCCGGATGCCGCGGGCGGCTACCACTGCGGCCGGCAAGGTGGCGGTCGAGTCGGTGACGACGGCGACGGGCGGCATGCCCGCAGGCTAGTGGTGCAGCCGACCGAGGCACCGATGTGCAAGGGTGCGCACCGTGTACGAGACGCCGCAGGAGCTGGCCGCCCTGGACTCGCTGCTCACCCGCTCGCTCGCCGGCGCCACGACGCACCTGCGCGGGATCATCCAGGCACCCGAGCGCACGCTGGACGCGCGCGAGACCTGCGCCGTGCTCACCGGGATGCGCACGCTGGCGCTGGCCACGGTGACCGCGTCCGGTGAGCCGCGGATCAGCGGCGTCGACGGCCACTTCCTGCACACCCGCTGGGTATTCACCACCTCCGGTGCCGCCGCCAAGGCGCGCCACCTGCGCCGGCGACCGCAGGCCTCGGCCGCGCACCTGGTCGGTGACGACCTCGGCGTCTTCACCCACGGCCGGGTGGAGCGGCTTGACCCCGGGCACCCCGACTTCGCGAGCCTCGAGGCACACCTCGCGGACCACTACGGCAGCTCGCCGGGCAGCTGGGGTGACGACATCGCCTATCTGCGCCTGCACCCGCACTGGATGGTCGCCTACGCCTCCGACAAGGCGGCGTTGCTGGCCTCGACCGGGGCAACCGACGATCCGGTCACAGAACGACGCTGACCAGCTTCGGCGCGCGTACGACCACCCTGCGGACCGGTCGACCCTCGATCGCGCGGCGCACGTGCTCGTCGGCCAGGGCCGCCTGCTCCAGGTCGGTGGCACCGATGTCGGGCGCCACCTGCAACCGGGCGCGGACCTTGCCCTGCACCTGCACTACCGCCGTCACCGACTCCTGCACGAGCAGCTCCGGGTCGGCAACCGGCCAACCGGCCAGCGCGACGGTCGGCTCGTGCCCCAGGGCCTCCCACATCTCCTCGGCGGTGTACGGCGCGACCAGGCTGAGCATGATCGCGACAGCCTCCACCGCCTCCCGTACGGCCGGATCCGCACCGCCGCAGCCGGAGTCGATGGCCTTGCGGGTCGCGTTGACCAGCTCCATCACCCGGGCGACGAAGACGTTGAACCGATGCGACTCGATCAGCTCGGTGGCGTCGCGGACGGTGCCGGCAGTGACCCGACGCAGCGCGATGTCACCGGTGAGGGGCTCCGGGCCAGAACCATCACCGACATCGTGGGCGAGCCGCCAGGCGCGCTGCAGGAACCTCAGTGAACCAGCGGGCGACATGTCGGCCCAGTCGATGTCGTCCGCCGGCGGTCCCGCGAACACCATCGTCAGCCGCACCGCGTCCACTCCGAAGCGGTCGATCTGCTCGCCCAGGTCGACGCCGTTGCCCAGCGACTTCGACATCGACCTGCCCTGGTTGATCACCTGGCCCTGGTTCAGCAGCGCCCGGAAGGGCTCGGTGAAGTCCACCAGGTCCAGGTCGTACAGGACCTTGGTGAAGAACCGGCTGTACAACAGGTGGCCGGTGGCGTGCTCGACCCCACCGACGTACTGGTCGACCGGCATCCAACGACGGACCTGCTCGGGGTCGAACGGCCCCCCGGTGAAGTGCGGTGAGCAGTAGCGCAGGAAGTACCACGAGGAGTCCACGAAGGTGTCCATGGTGTCGGTGTCCCGGGTCGCCGGGCCGGCGCAGCGCGGGCACGTCGTCGCCACCCACTCGGCCGCCCCGGCCAGCGGTGAGGTGCCCTGAGGCGCCAGGTCCGCGCCCCACAGGTCGGGCAGCCGCACCGGCAGCTGTTCGTCGGGGACCGCCACCTCACCGCACGACGCGCAGTGCACGATGGGGATCGGCGCCCCCCAGTAGCGCTGCCGGCTCAGCAGCCAGTCGCGCAGCCGGTAGGTGACTGTCCGCTCACCACGGCCGGTGGCCTCCAGCCAGTCGATGATCTGGGCCTTCGCGGTGGCGACGTCGAGACCGTCGAGGCTGATCTCGTCGTTGGTCGAGTTGATCGCCGGCCCCTCCCCCACGTACGCGTCGCCGGTGAAGCCGTCGGGTGGCCGCACCGTGCGTACGATCGGGAGGCTGCGGGTCATTGCGAAGCCCCAGTCGCGCTGGTCCTGACCGGGCACCGCCATGATCGCGCCGGTGCCGTAGTCGGGCAGCACGTAGTCGGCGACGAAGACGGGGATCCGCCAGCCGGTCACCGGGTTGATCGCTCGCGCGCCCAGGAAGACGCCGGTCTTGGGCCGTTCGGCGGTCAGCCGCTCGATCTCCGAGGTGAGCTTGGTCTTCTCGACGTAGGCCTCGAACGCCGGGCGCTGTTCGGCGGTGCAGAGCCGCTCGGCCAGCGCAGAGTCGGGCGCGACGACCATGAAGGTCGCCCCGAACAGCGTGTCTGGTCGGGTGGTGAACACCCTGATCGTCTCCGTGCTGCGGTCGACCGGGAAGTCGACGTGGGCTCCCTCGGAGCGACCGATCCAGTTGCGTTGCATGGTGAGGACCCGCTCCGGCCAGTGGCCCGCCAGCTCAGC
>JBBSGC010000045.1:0-14057 GCA_038254525.1 Propionibacteriales bacterium
CACTGGATCGGCGAACCGGCCAGCGACTCCAGGACGATCACCTACGCCGAGCTGACCGACGAGGTCTGCCGCGCGGCCAACGCCCTCACCGACCTCGGCGTGGGCGCCGGCGACCGGGTGGCCATCTACATGCCGATGATTCCCGAGACCATCGTGGCGATGCTGGCCTGTGCACGCCTCGGTGCCGTGCACACCGTCGTCTTCGGCGGTTTCTCCGCCGATGCCCTGGCGAGCCGGATCGAGGACTGCGACGCGAAGCTGGTGATCACCGCCGACGGCGGCTACCGACGGGGCGCGCCGAGTGCGCTCAAGCCGGCTGTCGACGACGCGGTGGGGCGCTCGCCAGGCGTGGAGCGCGTGCTGGTCGTACGCCGGACCGGCCAGGACGTTGAATGGGGCGACAAGGACGTGTGGTGGCACGACGTGGTCGACAAGGCCTCGTCGGACCACGAGCCGGCGATGTTCGACTCCGAGCACCCGCTCTACGTCATGTACACCTCGGGCACGACCGGCAATCCCAAGGGCATCCTGCACACCACCGGCGGCTATCTCACCCAGTGCGCGTGGACGCACTGGGCGGTCTTCGACCTCAAGCCGGACACCGACGTCTTCTGGTGCTCCGCCGACATCGGCTGGGTGACCGGCCACTCCTACGTCGTCTATGGTCCGCTGGCGAACGGCTGCACGTCGGTGATGTACGAGGGCACCCCCGACACCCCGGGGAAAGATCGCTGGTGGCAGATCATCGCCGACTACAAGGTGAGCATCTTCTACACCGCTCCCACCGCCATCCGCACCTGCATGAAGTGGGGCAAGGAGCTGCCCGCGAAGCACGACCTGTCGAGCCTGCGCGTGCTCGGTTCGGTGGGTGAGCCGATCAATCCCGAGGCCTACATCTGGTACCGCGAGGCGATCGGCGGCGGGCGTACCCCCGTTGTGGACACCTGGTGGCAGACCGAGACCGGCGCGCAGATGATCTCCCCGTTGCCCGGCGTCACCGCGGCCAAGCCTGGCTCGGCGATGAAGGCGCTACCGGGCATCGGGGCCGACGTGGTCGATGACGCCGGCACGTCGGTCGCCAACGGCTCAGGGGGCTACCTCGTGCTCACCGAGCCATGGCCGGCGATGCTGCGCACCCTGTGGGGCGACGACCAGCGCTACCTCGACACGTACTGGTCGCGGTTCCCGGGCCGTTACTTCGCCGGCGACGGCGCGAAGAAGGACGACGACGGCGACCTGTGGCTGCTGGGGCGGGTCGACGACGTCATGAACGTGTCGGGGCACCGGTTGTCCACCACCGAGATCGAGTCCGCCCTGGTCTCCCACCCGAAGGTGGCCGAGGCCGCCGTCGTGGGAGCCGCCGACGACACGACCGGACAGGCTGTGGTCGCGTTCGTGATCCTGCGGGAGGAGGCCGGTGACGGCGGGGCCGACGTGGTGGCCGAGCTGCGCGCCCATGTGACCCGGCAGATCGGTGCGATCGCCAAACCACGGTCGATCCTCGTCGTGCCGGAGCTGCCCAAGACCCGGTCGGGCAAGATCATGCGCCGGCTGCTGCAGGACGTCGCCGAGCACCGGGCAGTCGGCGACTCGACGACGCTTGCCGACTCCGCGGTGATGGACTCGATCTCCGAGCGCATGTCGGGTGCCGGCGCCGACGAGGAGTAGCCACCCGCTTGGTGCGTTCGGCGGTCACTGAGGCCCGTCTTGGCGGTCACTGGGGTGGGATGATGCAGGCGTGCCCACAGGGAGGCAGCATGCTGCGGCTGGCCTTCGTGGTGGTGCATGCCGAGCCGCCACGGTGTGGCATGGGTGGCATGACGTACTCCCTCGGCGTCGTGCAGCCGAGGGCGGCTCGGTTCTTCGCCGACGACGACGACAAGGCGTACGAACGGTTCACGAACGCGAACGCCCCACCGGCGTCGAGACCTGGCCGTCGCCCGCCATGACAGCGCCAGGGCGCGGCGGAAGCCTACTGATGCGACTCTTCGGTGGTGCGGTCCGGCGCCCGACAGGCGGCGTCCTCTAGGCTGCGGCTGCGCGATCACGGCGAACAGGAGCGACCATGAGCCACACCGGATCACACCGTGCGGATCTGACTGCGCGCGACGAGGAGCCGACCCTGGGTCGACTCGTCGCCGACGCCAGCCGCGACATGTCCGCGCTGGTACACAGCGAGATAGCGCTGGCGAAGTCCGAGCTCAAGGTCAGCCTGACCACGGGCGGCATCGGCGCCGGGCTGCTGGCCGCGGCCGCGTTTCTCGGCATGGTCGCGCTCGTACTGTTGTCGGTCACCATCGCGTACTTCCTGGTCTGGGCAGGCCTCGGCCCGTGGTGGGCCTTCCTCATCGTGACGGTGTTCTACCTCCTGCTCGCCGGCATCCTGGCCCTGTTGGGGCTGCGCCGGATCAAGCGGGTGCGGGGTCCCGAGCGGACCATCGCAACCACCAAGCAGATCCCTCAGGCGCTCAAGCCGAGCTGACCTCCAACGCTCACACGCAGCCGCCGGTCGAGACCGCTGTGGTGGCACTGCGCCCGCTGTCGGCGTCCCGTCCGACCTGGGCCGCGGTCAGCGCGTAGCCGGTCGAGCTGTTCGCCAGCGACGCGGCGAAGACCACGCCGAGCACCCGCCCGTGCGGCGAGAGCAGCGGCCCGCCGGAGTTGCCGGACCTGACCAGCGACCGGATCGAGTACACCTCTCGGGTCACCGTGCCGTCGTCGTAGATGTCGGGGCTGCTCAGCTGCTGCTTCGCCCGCACCCGTGCCGCCTCCGCGTCGAACGGGCCGTCCTGGGGATAGCCCAGCACCACCGCCGAGGAGCCTGACTCGACCGGCCCCGCGAACCGCAGCGACCGCGCGCTCAAGCCATCGACCGCCAGCACCGCCACGTCCAGCTGCGGGTCGTAGACGACGACCTGCGCGTCGTACGTACGGCCCGCGAGGCTGACCGTCGGGTCGGTGACCCCGGCAACCACGTGGGCGTTGGTCATGACCCGCCCGCTCGCGTACACGAAGCCCGATCCCTCAATCCGACGGTCGCACGAGGTCGCATCGCCCAGCACCTTCACCACCGACGCAGACGCTCCCTGGACTGCCGGGCGATGCAGCAGCCTCGAGCTCGGCGCCGGTACGTCGACGATCCGCTCGGTGGCGAACGGCTCGAGGTAGCGCGGGAACAAGCTGGAGTCGACCACCCGGTTGAAGGCCCCCAGCACCGAGACGGCACTGTCAGGCATCACCGCGTCGATCCGCTCGAGCACCGTCGAGCCGCGCACCTCGTCGCCGATGCCCGGCAGCCGGGCACCGCTGAGGGCGTAGCCGAGCGCCCAGGCGATGCACAGCACCGCTGCCATGCTCAGCGCGGCGCCGCCTACTTTGTCGAGCGAACGCGCGGGGCGCCAGGTGATCTGGTCACGAATCCGGCTGCCGAGGAACGCACCGATGGCCTGACCCACCGACGCAGCGACCAGCACCACGACCAGCGCGCCAAGCGAGACCCCCACAGACGGCTGAAGGCCGCCGAGCAGGTGGGGCACCACCGCGATGCCGAGCACCCCGCCGAGCAACAGGCCGGCGGTCGCCGAGGCGCCGGTGACAAACCCGCGCCAGTATCCCGAGATGCCGTAGGACAGCGTCACGACGACCAGCAGCCAGTCGAGGATGTTCACAGCGCCCGACCCTGCACGGTTATGGGCACCGGCCGTACCCGCGCGGCGTCCCACGGCTGCTCCCACCCCACCGAGACGAACAGCCGGGCGACCACACCAGCCGTGAAGCCCCACAGGACCAGCCCGTCACCGACGTCGAAGGCCGGCCCCGTCCACCCCGACGGGTGCCGCACCGTGAACCGGTTGCGCGGCTCGAGCAGGTGGGCCAGCGGCACGCGCAGCACCGCGGCCACCTCGGCGCTGTCGACGGCGACCACCTCCGACGGCTCGCGCCACCAGCCGAGGACCGTGGTGACCGCGAAGTTGCTGGGCGGCACCCACAGGGCCGGCAGGAGGCCGAAGACGTCGACGCCGGCCGCGTCGACGCCGACCTCCTCCATCGCCTCCCGCAGCGCCGTAGCCACCGGGCCGTCGTCGTCGCGGTCACTCGCCCCGCCGGGGAACGCCACCTGGCCGGCGTGTGCCCGCAGGTCATGGGAGCGCTCGGTCAACAGCAGGTCCGGACCGGCGGCGCCCTCGCCGAAGAGCATGAGTACGGCCGAGGCGCGAGCCGTGACCGGCGGCGGCGGAACGCGCCGGGACAGGTCCCTGGAGGTGATCGACGCGGCGACCTCCGCTAGTGGCTGCAGCCAGCGCGGCAGCGCATGGGTCTCCCGCTGGGCGGCGGCCGTCACGGGGTCGTTCCCGCGTCGGCCGGCAGGGTCACGCCGAGGTGCTGGTGCACGAGTGCGGCAGCCTCGGCATACGAGGTCAGGGGACCGCGCACCACGGCGGTCACGCGCCCCGCGGCGTCGACGAACACGGTCTCCGGCAGCCCGATCACGCGCAGGTCCGGACGTACGGCCGCGCCCGGGTCGGCCGCCGAGGGGTAGGTGACTCCGGACTGCGCCGCCAGCTGGAGCGCCGCAGCCGGGGCGGCGTCGCTGAAGTCGATGCCGGGGACCGCGAGCTTGTCGCCGCCGACCTCGTGCACGCGCTGGAGCAGCGACAGCTCGACTCGACACGGTCCGCAGCTGCTCGCCCAGATGTTGACCTGCAGCGGCCGCACCAGCGCGGGGGTGTCCACGTCGACGTGCAGGGTCCCGAGCCCAGCGGCAGCTGACCGCCCGGCGAGCTGCTCGCGCCCGAGGAGCCGCACGCAGCTGCTGCTGCGAGCACGACCGCGACCAGCAGTCCGCCCGCCGTACCGGTTGACCTCATGCCGGACCCTCGGCGCGCAGCAAGGCGCGGGCGGTCGCCTCGTCGGTCGGGCCCGCACCGAAAGCCGGGCACCAGCGGGCCACCGGGCAGGCGCCGCAGGCGGGCTTGCGCGCGTGGCAGCAGCGGCGGCCGTGCCAGATCAAGTGGTGGTTCAACAAGACCCAGTCGCGGCGCGGGAACAACGCACCGACCTCATGCTCGACCTTGACCGGGTCGGTCTCCTGGGTCCACCCGAAGCGGCGCGCGAGCCGCCCGAAATGCGTGTCGACCGTGAGCCCGGGAATGCCGAAGGCGTCGCCGAGCACCACATTGGCGGTCTTGCGGCCGACTCCGGGCAGCGTGACCAGGTCCTCCAACCGCGGCGGCACTTGAGCGCCGAACCGCTCACACAGCGCCTGCGCCAGCGCCAGGATCGAGGCGGTCTTGGCCCGGAAGAACCCGGTGGGTTGCACCAGCGCCTGCACCACCTCCCGATCGGCGGCGGCCAGCGCCGGTGCATCGGGATAGCGGGCGAACAGCGCGGGCGTCACCGAGTTGACCCGCTTGTCGGTCGTCTGGGCCGAGAGCACGGTCGCGATCAGCAGCTCGAACGGCGTCGTGAAGTCGAGCTCGGTACGGGCGTCGGGGTAGGTGCCGGCGAGCGCGCGGTCGATCTTGCGGGCCCTGCGTACCAACGCCGGCGCCGCCGCCGCCGCGGACCCCGACGACGTGGCGGTGGGGGCTGGCACGCCTTCAGCGTACGGGGATGCGGCACACTGTGACCCGGCACACCGAGCTACGCCGATGGCGCTCGGCTCCCGCTCTCGCGTGCCGCGAGGAGGATCAGTGGACGACGGCGTGCTCCGGCAGGCACCTCTGTTCTCGGGGCTCGACGACGAGGCCGCGGCCTCGCTGGGGTCGTCGATGAGCGATGAGCGGCTCCGCCGGGGCGAGGTGCTCTTCCGCGAGGGCGACAGTGGCGACCGGCTCTACGTGGTCACCGACGGCAAGGTCAAGCTGGGCCGCAGCTCCACCGACGGGCGCGAGAACCTGCTGGCGATCCTGGGACCGGGGCAGATGTTCGGCGAGCTGTCGCTGTTCGACCCGGGCCCGCGCTCGGCAACGGCCACTGCGGTGACCGACTGCACCTTGATGAGTCTCGGCCACGACGAGCTGCTGCGCTGGCTCGTGGACCAGCCACACGTCGCCCGCGGCCTGCTCAACCAGCTCGCCGCGCGGCTGCGCCGGGCCAACGACGTCGTCGCCGACCTGGTGTTCTCCGACGTGCCCGGCCGGGTCGCCAAGGCGCTGCTCGACCTGTCTGGCCGGTTCGGCCGCCCGGCCGATGACGGTATCCACGTGCACCACGACCTGACCCAGGAGGAGCTCGCCCAGCTGGTCGGCGCCTCCAGGGAGACGGTCAACAAGGCCCTTGCCGACTTCGCCATGCGTGGTTGGCTGCGTCTCGAGCCGCGCTCGGTTGTGCTCATCGACGTCGACCGGCTCCGCCGCCGGGCCCGCTGAGCCACTGTCGCCCCGACGGAACGTCAAGGGGGTGCTAGAGGTCGCTCAGCTGGCGCCCAGGTAGGCCAACTGCGCCCGCACCGACAGCTCCGCGGCCGGCCAGAGCACCGGGTCGACGTCGAAGTAGACCCGCTCGACGACCTCACGCGGCGTCACCGCACCGGCGGCCAGCGCCTCCCGGACCTGCTCGAGCCGCTCTTTTCGGTGCGCCAGGTAGGCGTCGATGATGTTCAGGGCGTCGCCGACCACCGGCCCGTGTCCCGGCCACACCGAGCTCACCTGCGCCGAGGCGGCAAGTTCACGCAGCCGGTGCAACGACGACAGGTACGCGCCGAGGCGACCGTCCGGGTGCGCGACCACGGTGGTCCCCCGACCCAGCACGGTGTCACCGGTGAGCGCGGCCCGCTCGGCCGGGATGACGAACGACAGCGAGTCCGCGGTGTGCCCCGGCGTGCCGACCACATGCAGCTCCAGGCCGTCGACCGCGACGACGTCCCCGTCGACCAACCCCTCGGTGCCGAGCCGGTGCGCGGCGTCGAGCGCGCGTACGCCGGCACCGACCCGCTCGGCGAACGTCCGTGCTCCCTCGGCATGGTCGGCATGCCCGTGGGTGAGCAGCACCGCCCCGACGGGTCCCGCGGTGTCGACGACCCGTTCCAGGTGGGCGAGGTCGAGCGGCCCCGGGTCGACGACGACGCAGCGGCGGGCGCCCGGCTCGCGCAGCACCCAGGTGTTCGTGCCGTCGAGAGTCATCGGGCCGGCGTTCGGCGCCAGCACGCACCGCGCGCGCTGCCCCACCACACCGCCCTGCCAGCCCCGGCCGGTCACAGCTCCACGCTCAACCAGCCCTGGTCGCCGACGATCCGCGCCGTCGGCTGCACCGGTCGGATCACCCGGTCCGCGGCAGCTACCAGCGCCTGCGCGGGGGACTGGAAGCCGGCGATTTCGGACAGCACGACGTAGGTGGGCGGTAGCATCCGCAGCCGTCCGGTGTCGACCGCAGCGGTTGCGTCGACGGGCCGCATCCAGGTGACCAGGTCCGCCTCGCCGGACACGTCGCGAGTCCGCTGGCCGGCGGGCAGCGCGGCGACGAAGAAGCGGGCGTCGTAGCGCCGAGGCTCGAAGTCGGGCGTTATCCAGCGGGCCCACGGCGCGAGCAGGTCGGCTCGCAGCACCAGCCCCCGGCGATCGAGGAAGTCGCTGAACGCCAGCGAGCGGTCGACCAGTGCCCGCCGATCAGCCTCCCAGTCAGCGGCGCTGGTGTCGCCGACGACGCTGGCGGCGGTCGGACCGGCGAGCAGCACGCCGGCCTCCTCGTACGTCTCGCGCACCGCGGCGCAGACCAGCGCGCGGGCGAGCAGCTCGGCACAGCCCAGGCGCGCCGCGAAGTCACCGGCCGACGGGCCAGCCCAGGCCACGACGCCGTCGGAGTCGCGAAGGTCAACACCGCCACCGGGAAAGGCGACCATCCCGCCCGCGAACGGCATGCCCGCGTGCCGACGCAGCAGGTACGCCTGCACGCCGCGACCGCTGACGCCGCCGGGACCGCTGGCGCCACCGGGACCGCCGGGACCGCCGGGATCGCTGCGCAGCAGCACGACTGTGGAGGCGTCGCGTGGAGTCACCGCGGCCCGCCCGCCCGCCGCGAACGCCCGCGCGTGCTCGACGAGCTCGGCGGGGAGCCGGCGGGTGGCATCCATGCGACGGGACTCTACGGGCGGCCGGCCATCCGCCTTGACCCTCCGTTGTCGCCGGTGCGACGCTCGGGCGGTGCCGGCCGACGTCGCAGACCCGCCGGGCGCCGCTTCGGTGGCTCTGGTCACCGGAGCCGGCCGCGGCATCGGCCGCGAGGTGGCCGCGCGGCTCAGCGCCGAAGGGCTGCGCGTGGCGTTGACCGCCCGGAGCGCCGATGAGCTGGCCGCAACGGCGGCCGGGTGCGCCGGTGAGACCCTCGTGCTGCCCGCCGACCTCACCGAGCCGACCGCGCCCGACGAGCTGTTCGACGCGGTGGAGCGGCAGTGGGGTCGGGTGGACGTGCTGGTGGCCAACGCGGGCGCGGGGATGTCGGCCAAGGTCCACGACACCAGCGACGAGGACTGGCAGCGGATGCTCGACATCAACCTGACCGCGCCGTTCCGGTGCGTGCGCCGGGCGGTTCCGGGCATGGTCGAGGCTGGCTTCGGGCGCATCGTGGTCGTCGCCTCGGTGGCCGCCCAGGCGGGCGAGCCTTTTCTCGCTGCCTACTCCGCGAGCAAGCACGGCGTGCTCGGCCTGGTCCGTTCGGCCGCCACCGAGCTGGCCTCCCGGGGCGTCACGGTCAACGCGGTCTGCCCCGGCTACGTCGACACGCCGATGACCGACGCCGCCGTCGACGCGATCGCCGCGCGGACCGGTCGCAGCGCCGCCGCGGCCCGCGACCTGCTCGCCGCCAAGCAGCCGACCGGGCGCCTGGTGACGCCGCGCGAGGTCGCCGAGGCGGTCTGGTTCTGCGTGGTGAGCGGTTCGGTGAACGGCCAGGCGATCACCATCGACGGAGGAGCACACCAGTCGTGAGCGTCGAACGGGTCAACCCCGGGGAGCTGATCAGACCTCACGGCTACAGCCATGCGGTCATCGCCCAGGGCCGTCTGGTGTGTCTTGCGGGGCAGACCGCCACCGGCGACACCGGCAGCATCGTCGCGGGAGGGATCGTCGAACAGTTCGAGCAGGCGCTGGCCAACCTGCTGATGGCGCTACGCGCCGCCGGAGGCGGACCGAACCAGCTGGCGAGCGTCACGGTCTACCTGGTCGACATCGACGACTACCGCGCCCACAGCAGCGAGATCGGATCGGTGTGGCGGCGACTGGTGGGCACCGACTACCCGGCAATGGCCGCAGTTGGCGTCGCCCGGCTGTGGGACCCCGCTGCGCGCGTGGAGCTCCAGGGTTTCGCGGTCACCTGAGCTCACCCGCCGCGCTCAGCTCAGCCCGCCGACCGCGCCGAGCACCTCGTCGACGTGGCGCTGCGCCGGTCCGGCCAGCCGCAGCCGCAGGCCGCCGAAGAGCGCACCGGCCCGACTTCCGTGCCAGTCGGCGGGCAGCACCTCGGCGGGCAAGCCGGGATCGAGGTACGGCAGCCGTCGCCAGACCGTCAGCGCGCGCACGTAGTCAGCGAAGGCCTCCGCGCCGGCAGTGCTGCGGCGACGTCGCCACCGGGCCAGCAGCGGCGCGTGGACCCCAAGGAACTCGTCGTAGGAGTCCTGCAGCTGCTGGAGGTCCCACCACTTCCGCACCTGATGACCGACGTCGCCGAACGCCCGGTAGTCGGCGTGGAAGAGGTCCACGTAGGACGCCAGCGCCGCGCGCTTGAGGACGTCGCCGGTCTCGCTCTCCAGGTGTGCGGGAGCCACCCGGACGCCGGCCGCCACGGTGCCGAAACCCAGCCAGGTCAGCCGGGAGCGCAGCGCATGGCGCTGGCCGCGTTGCTCCTCGGGAACACTGAACACCGCCAGCAGCCAGCCGTCCTCGAGGCGGGCCCGTGGTCGGTCGAAGATCCGCCGGTCGCCCTCGTCGAGGATCTGGCGCGCCGACGGGGACAGCGTGTAGCCGGCCACGCCGGCCAGCTGCGCCGGCTCGAGGATGCCTCGCCGCTTGAGCCGCGAGATCGAGGAGCGCACAGCCGGCTCGTCGACCCCGAGCTCGGCCAGCAAGCGGACCAGGGTCGCTACGCCGAGCCAGCCACCGGCATCGCGCGCGTACAGGCCGTAGACGGTCACGATCAGCGCCCGAGGCGAGTCGCGGTATCGCGGTTCCTTGACTGCCGTCATGACATGGGGATACTACGGGCAGCGTCAGTGATCGGAGGGCAGCATGCGGCTCACCCCGTCGGCGCACGTGGACACGTTCTGCCGCGACTCCCTGCCGCCTCCCGACAGCTGGCCCGAGCTGCGCTTCGACCTGCCCGAGCTCCACTACCCCGACCGGCTCAACTGCGCGGTCGAGCTGCTCGACCGGACCATCGGGCGCCACGGTGGGGACCGGCCGTGTCTGCGCTCGCCCGACGGCCCGGTCTGGACCTACGACGACCTGCTGCGGGTCTCCGGGGCCGTTGCCGGTGTCCTCGTCGACGAGCTGGGCGTCGTCCCGGGCAACCGGGTGCTGCTCCGCGGTCCCAACAACCCCTGGCTGGTCGCCTGCTGGTTCGCGGCGCTGAGGATCGGCGCCGTCGTGGTGACCACGATGCCGCTGTTGCGGTCGGGTGAGCTCAGCACGATCCACGAGATCGCCCGCATCGATCTCGCGCTGTGCGACGCCCGCTTCACCGACGACCTGTGCACGGCCCTGCCGCCGTCGGTGCCGGTCCTGGAGTACGGCGGTGACGGCGAGGACGATCTGACCCAGCGGGCGCGGCGGCGCGAACGGCAAGACCCCACCGGCCCGGCCGTGGAGACCGCCGCCGACGACGTGGCACTGCTCGCGTTCACCTCGGGCACCACCGGGCGGCCGAAGGCCACCATGCACTTCCATCGTGACGTGCTGGCCAACGCGGACACCTTCTCCCGTCACGTGCTGCGACCGGCCGCCGACGATGTCTTCACCGGCACTCCGCCGCTCGCGTTCACCTTCGGCCTCGGCGGCCTCGTGGTGTTCCCGCTGCGCGTCGGCGCGTCCACGCTGCTGCTGGAGAAGGCAACGCCCGACGAGCTCGCCGACGCGGTGGCCGGCCACCGGGCCACCATCTGCTTCACCGCGCCCACGGCCTACCGGGCAATGCTGCTGGCCGGACGGCTCGACCGGCTGGCGTCGCTTCGACGCTGCGTGTCCGCAGGTGAGCACCTGTCGGCCGCGACCTGGCACGCGTTCCACGAGGCAACCGGGGTGCGGATCATCGACGGCATCGGCTCGACCGAGATGCTGCACATCTTCATCTCGGCCGCCGACGACGACATCCGGCCGGGCTCGACCGGCCGCCCGGTGCCCGGCTTCACCGCGACCATCGTCGACGCCGAGGGGGAACCCGCGCCGCCGGGCTCGATCGGGCGGCTGGCCGTCAAGGGTCCGACGGGCTGCCGCTATCTCGCCGGCGACCGGCAGTCCGCCTATGTGCAGAACGGGTGGAACATCACCGGCGACACCTTCGTCGAGGACGCCGACGGCTATTTCTGGTACCAGGCCCGCAGCGACGACATGATCGTCTCCGCCGGCTACAACATCGCCGGCCCAGAGGTGGAGGAGGCGCTGCTCGGACACTCCGATGTCAGCGAGTGCGCCGTGGTCGGCGTCCCCGACGAGGCCCGGGGCCAGCTGACCAAGGCCGTGGTCGTGCTCCGCGATGGAGTGGTCGGCGACCCGGCGAAGGCCACGGAGCTCCAGGACTTCGTCAAGCAGCAGATCGCGCCGTACAAGTATCCGCGCGTGGTCGAGTTCGCCGACGCGCTGCCGCGCACCAGCACCGGCAAGCTGCAGCGCTTTCGCCTCCGGCAGCGGGGCTGACCGCGGCCGGTTTCATCTCGGAGCTGGTCGACGAGCACGAGCGGCAGAGCCGGTTCCGCGCGGTGCGTCGCGCCTGCGCCGCAATGGACGCGACCCTACGTCGGGCGAGACAGCGGAGTGGGATTCCGTGGCTGGTGACTGCCTTATTGTGACCGTATTCAGGATCCGAATGATCCCTCCATCATGGTGGTCCCGCGGTGAGCGGACCGGGGGAGAGCGGAGACGACCAGCGTGATGCACGACGCCCTCCTGACCATGAGTCACACGATCACCTCGTGCACCGTCCCCGACGCATCCGACCCTTGCACCACGAGCGTGATCGCCCGGACCCGCCTGGACCTGCTCGATGCCCTGGACGAGCTCGAGCAGCGCCACCCCGCACTGGTGGAGTCCTTCGTCCTGCGAGACCTCGGTGAGCTGAGCTACGAGGAGATCGCCGAGGTCACCCGGACCCGGCTGGGCACGGTGAAGGACAGGATCCGTCGGGCGCGGAGGTTCGTGAAGCCGCGGCTGCGGCTGGACAGCGAGCGGCAGCCGTGAGGACGCGTGCCGCGGTGCTCGTGGTCGGCGCCGCTGCGGCGTTGGGCACGCTGGTGGGCGCCGTCGTCCTTCCCGACCGCGGGGTCGAAGCGGGCGGCAATCCGAGCAGGACCAGCACGACGCCATCGGCCGCGTCGCCAATTGGATCCGTCTCGCCGAGTCCGAGCGCCTCGCCCACGCCGAGCGCTCTCGATCGAGGTCCGGTCCACAGCGCGAACATGCTCACCACCACCGACTTCCGCGAGGTCGGTCTCACCGTCACCCCGCAACGCTCGGACGTCCGACTGGAGCTGGTGGTCTGCCACGAGAAGCAGACCTTGGACGACGTCGCCTCGAGCGGTCCGCCCCTCCAGCGGCTCTGGGAAGCGGGGAGCGTCGTCGCCACGGAGCAGGCGATCGCCAGCCGGGACGCGGCGGAGGCGACGCACGTCGCCCGGCGGGTTCTGCGCAAGCTCGAGGCCTGCCAGGAGGCGGTGGCGGGACACTGGGTCTACGGACCCACCCACACCGAACGGCTGGGCCCGGCGACCACGGCCAGCTGGCTCGGCACGGTCGACGGCGAGCTGAACACGACCGGCCGGGCCCCGAGAGGCGAGAAGATCTCTGGAGGGATAGCCGTGCTACGCCACGGCCTCCACGTCGCCGTGCTCTACATCAGCTGGTGCGCCAGCGCGGGCGACACTGCTGCATGCGTGATTGCCGGCGGTAACGCGTACGAGCAGCTCGCCGCACTGAGCCACGCCGCCGCGCTCCGGCTCGGCTGACCTCCGTGCCGACGCGAAAGTCGCACCCAACCAAGTGACGGCCCAGCCCCTCTCTGATGGTGACAGCAACCGCAGTGCTCGCCGGCAACGCCGGCAGCACGACAGAAGGAGGATCGCCATGACCAACACCACCAGCACCACCGGCACGACGCGCTCGAGGACCGCTCGGCGTACGGTCCGATCACGCGCGCTCATCCTGGCCGCGGCAGCCGCGGCGACCGCCGCCTCGGCCGGCCTGGGTCCATCCGTCGCGCAGGCCGACCCGGGGGACACCGTCCTGCCCATCGGATCGAGCCAGTTGGTGCAGAGCGAGGACCTCGCCGCGATCCAAGTGAAGCTGGACACCGAGACCGTCGTCCTGAACCGCGACGACGACTTCTCCGCATGCATCGGCGAAGGCAACCGGTGGACCGACGTCCTTCACGGTTCCAGCAAGCCGATCACTGCCGCCTGGACGAGCCGGCGCCACAGCGACCAGGCGCTGTACGAGTCGATCGCCCAGGCGGCGACTCCCACCCAGGCGAAGCGCTACGCCAAGACGCTGCTCGACGCTGGGATCCGCGACTGCCAGGGCAAGCCGAGGAAGTGGGACTTCCATTACGGCCCGACCGACTCGGCCCGGGTCGGCTCCGGCTTCGCCACGTGGGCCGTGTCGTACCGCGGGGACGAGACCCGCCCGGACGGCGGCGTGGTCGTCTTCCGCAAGGGCACAAACTTCGGCTTCATCGAGGTGACCGGGACGTGGGGTCCGGCGGGCCAGACCATGGAGTCGGTGGCGAAGGTGGCCGTCAACCGCCTCGCCTGACAGCGAGGAGGTTGAAGAGTCCCCCTCTGCGTCGCGCTGGCGGAACCCGTCAACCTGCTGCACGGCATGAACGCGTGGCCGGCGAGTGGACGCGACCTTGCCATC
>JBBSGC010000046.1:0-14029 GCA_038254525.1 Propionibacteriales bacterium
CTCGCCTCAGCGCGGCGCTGTTGACCCAGGCGCCGTGGTGGTCGCGGTTGAGCAGGAACGCCGGGCGATGGCCCACGACCCGGTCCAGGTCGGCGGCGAGCGGGGTTCCCCCGTCGAAGTCCGCGATGCTCCAGCCGCCACCGGTGACCCATTCAGTGTCGGGCTGCGTCTGGGCGTAGGCGGCCACCGCCGCCAGGCAGCCTGCGTGGCCACTGGTCGCCGACAGGTCACAGCGCATGCGTTCGAGGCCGCCCTGCACGGGGTGCACATGCGCGTCGACGAAACCGGGGACGAGCAGTCCACCCCCCAGGTCGACGACCCGGGTGCGCGGACCCGCGAGTGCCCGCAGGTCGTTGCCGCCGACAGCGACGATCCGGCCGCCGGTGACCGCGACTGCCCCGATGGGCGGGGCGTCGGGCCGAAATACTGACCCACCGGTGAAAAGCAGGTCCGGCGCGGCCATCTCAACGCCCCTCGAGCAGCGGGCCGGCCGGGTCGTGGTCGATGCCGTGGCGCCGGGCGGCGGTTCCCGACAGCGCCTCCAGCACCACCCGGTTGGCGAGGAACGCGGTGATGTCGGAGTGGTCGTACGGCGGCGACACCTCGACCAGGTCGATGCCGACCACGGGCAGCTCACGACAGCTTCGGCGGACGGAGTCCAGGAGCTGGCGGGCCGAGAACCCGCCGGGCTCCGGGGTGCCGGTCCCCGGCGCGTGCCCGGGGTCGCACACGTCGATGTCGACCGAGAGGAACACCCCCTCGCACTCGTCGGTGGCGATGGCGAACGCCTCGGTCAGGCAGTCGTCGAGGCCGCGGTGCACGATCTCGGTCATCTCGTAGGAGCGCATCCGCTGCTCGGCCATCCACGCCAGCGTCTCGGGACCGGGCCAGTACCCACGCAGCCCGATCTGCAGGAACCGGTCGCCGCGCACGGCGCCGGACTCGATCAGCCGGCGCATCGGCTGGCCGTGGCCGTACAGCGAGCCGAACTCGATGTGCCCGGTGTCGGCGTGGGCATCGAAGTGCAACATCGAGACGTTGCCGAAGCCGAGGTGCCGCGCCACACCGGTGGCGTCGGGCAGGGTGATGGTGTGGTCGCCGCCCAGCACGAGCGGGATCGCGCCGGCGGCAGCCACCGTGTGCACGGCGACCTCGAGCGAGGCGATCGACCCTTCGACGTCGCCGGAGAACATCTCGACGTCGCCGGCGTCGACCACGCCCAGGTCGGCCAGCGCGTCCACCCGCAGGGCCAGGTGGGGCCGCGACCCGTCGTGGGGCAGGTAGCACGCCTGCCGGATCGCCTGCGGTCCGAACCGGGTCCCCGGGCGGTGCGACGTCCCGCCGTCGAAGGGCGCGCCGACGATGACGACGTCAGCACCGGCGTACGTCTCGGGCGCGTCGAGGTCGCAGCCCGGTACGCCGAGGAACGTCAGGTCCGGGCCATACTGGGATCCGTACCTGCTCACGCGTCTCCACCTCCACGGATTTCGTTCCTGAGCCCCGCCTCCGCGAAGCGTTTCACGGTTGAACACGGGTTGTCACGACGGATCCGCTTGCGATCCGCCGGTGCGGTCCGGCAGACTCAGCATCCAGGACAGCCCTCCCGCATCCTCCCGCTCCTGCACGAACCAAGTTTGTCGAGGTGTGACATGACCGCCAACCAGGACCCGAACTCCGACGCGCTGCAACACGCCGCGAAGGACCACCTGTGGATGCATTTCACGCGGCACTCCGCCTATGACAAGGCCGACGTGCCCATGATCGTGCGCGGCGACGGGGTCTACATCTACGACTCGCAAGGCAAGCGCTATCTCGACGGGCTCGCGGGCCTGTTCGTCGTGCAGGTGGGCCACGGGCGCACCGAGCTCGCCGAGGCCGCGGCCAAGCAGGCCTCCCAGCTGGCCTTCTTCCCGTTGTGGTCCTACGCGCACCCGACCGCAGTCGAGCTCGCCGAGCGGGTCGCCGGTTACGCGCCTGGTGATCTCAACCGGGTGTTCTTCACCACCGGGGGCGGCGAGGCCGTCGAGACCGCCTGGAAGCTGGCCAAGCACTACTTCAAGCTGACCGGCAAGCCCGGCAAGCACAAGGTGATCAGCCGCGCGATCGCCTACCACGGCACCCCGCAGGGCGCCTTGTCGATCACCGGCCTGCCGGGGATGAAGGCGCCCTACGAGCCGCTGGTGCCGAGCACGTTCCGGGTGCCCAACACCAACTTCTACCGCGCCACCGAGCACGCCGACGACGAGGAGGCCTTCGGGCTGTGGGCGGCCAACCGGATCGCCGAGGCAATCGAGTTCGAGGGCCCGGACACGGTCGCGGCGGTCTTCCTCGAGCCCGTGCAGAACTCCGGCGGCTGCTTCCCACCGCCGCCCGGCTACTTCGCCCGGGTTCGTGAGATCTGCGACCAGTACGACGTGCTGCTCGTGTCCGACGAGGTCATCTGCGCCTTCGGGCGGCTCGGTCACATGTTCGGCGCCGAGCGCTACGGCTACCAGCCGGACATGATCACCTGCGCCAAGGGTCTGACCTCCGGCTACTCCCCGCTCGGCGCGATGATCGCCTCGGAGCGCTTGTTCGAACCGTTCAAGACCGGTCAGAACTACTTCGCCCACGGCTACACCTTCGGCGGCCACCCGGTGTCGACGGCGGTCGCCATGGCCAACCTGGACATCTTCGAGCGCGAGCAGCTCAACGAGCACGTGCGGGAGACCGAGGGCGACTTCCGGGCGACGATCAACAAGCTGCTCGACCTGCCGATCGTGGGCGACGTGCGCGGTGACGGCTACTTCTACGGCATCGAGCTGGTGAAGGACAAGGCGACGAAGACCACCTTCGACGACGACGAGTCCGAGCGGCTGCTGCGTGGCTTCTTGTCCAAGGCGCTCTTCGACGCCGGTCTCTACTGCCGCGCCGACGACCGCGGCGACCCGGTCGTCCAGCTGGCCCCTCCGCTGATCGCCACGCAGGAGCACTTCGACGAGATCGAGCAGATCCTGCGAGCGGTGCTGGCTGAGGCCGAGAACCACCTCTGACCGCCCTCAGGCAGCCGCCCGCGACCCCCGCCGATGGGTGAGGCCGGCCGCGAAGACGACCAACAGCGAGATCAGGAACATCGCGGTGCCGACGACGTTGATCTGCGGCGGGATCTCCTTGCGGGAGACGCCCCACACGAACATGGGAAACGTCTGCGTCTGACCGGCATTGAGGTTGGTGATGATGTAGTCGTCGAAGGAGAGCGAGAACGCCAGCAGCGCCGCGCCGAGGATGCCGGGGAACACCAACGGGAACGTCACCCGCCAGAAGGTCTGCCACTGGTTGGCGTACAGGTCCATCGCCGCCTGCTCCAAGCGCCCGTCCATGCCGGCCAGCCGGGCCTTGACGGTCACCACGACGAACGACAGGCAGAACATGATGTGCGCGATCAGGATCGTCCCGAAACCCAGCTGGCCGGCGAAGCCCATCGATACGAACAGGGCGAGCAACGAGGACCCCATGACGATCTCCGGAGAGGCCATCGGCAGGAAGATCGTGACGTTGGCGATGCTGCGGCCGAAGAAGCGGTGCCGCACCATGGCGAACGCCATCAACGTGCCCAGCATGGTCGAACCCGCAGTCGCCAGCAGCCCGATCTTCAGGCTGGTGGTGAGCGCGTCGCACATTCCGTAGGACGAGCACGGTGCGGTCCAGTTGGACCACGTGAAGCCGCTGAACTGGTAGGCCAGGTCCGCGGAGTTGTCGAACGACATCAGCACGACGACGAAGACCGGCAGCAGCGTGTAGAGCAGCACGAGCAGGCCGATGAACAAGATGACGTGGTCGGTGACCCACCGGCCGAGCCGTACCAACGAAGCGGTCACAGCAGCTCCTCGGTGCCCGCGCGCCAGATGTAGGCCATCACCATCACGACGATGAGCACCATCAGCGTGACCGACAGCGCCGCCGCGGCCGGATAGTCACCGGCCCCGAACAGGCCCTGGATGCGGTTGCCGATCATGGTCTGCTGAGGCGTCCCGAGCAGCTCGACGTTGATGTAGTCACCGGCGGCGGGGATGAAGGTCAGCAAGGTGCCCGCGACCACGCCGGGCATCGACAGCGGGACCGTGACCCGCCAGAAACCCGCCAACGGCGGCGCGTAGAGGTCGCCCGCAGCCTCGATCAGCCGAGGGTCGACCTTCTCCAGGCTCGCGTAGAGCGGGAGCACCATGAACGGCAGGAAGTTGTAGGTCAACCCGGTGACGACGGCGACCGACGTAGCCAGCAGTCGTCCGTCGCTGCTGAGAATGTGCACGGACTTCAAGGTGGAGACGACGAAACCGTGGTCGGAGAGGATCGCTTTCCACGCCAGGGTGCGGATCAGGAAGCTGGTGAAGAAGGGGGCGATCACCATCACCAGCATGACGTTCTTCCAGCGACCCGACTTGAACACGATCGCGTACGCGAGCGGATAGCCCAGCAGCAGGGCGAACCCGGTGGCCAGGCCGGCGTAGAGCAGCGACCGCCAGAACTCGCTGCCGTACGTGCGGATCGCGTCGACGTAGTTGCTGAAGGCCCCCGTCAACCGGTAGCCGGTCTCCAGCGTCCCCGTCGGGTCATAGAGGCTGGTGGCCACCAGCGTCGCCATCGGCACCAGGAAGAAAAGCGCCAGCCAGGCCGTACCGGGCAGGAGCAACAGGTAGGCCAGCCAGCCACGGCGAGCCGGCTGCTCCGCGACGTCCTGGCCGGTGGTCTCCCTCGCGACCTCGGTGACTGTCGTCATGCCGGCTTGGTCGACCCGACGCGCGACCCGGCCAGATCCTGCTGCTCGACACCGGCGAGCTCGGGCTCATCGGCATCGAGCACGAACGTGTGCTCGGGTCTCCAGTGCAGGTCCACCTGCGCGCCGACGGCGAGCAGCCGACGGGCCCCGGTGTTCTGCTCGAACACGGTGAGCTCCTGTCCCCACGGCATGCGCACCAGGTACTGGGTGCTCATCCCGCTGAAGCTGACATCTGACACGGTGCCCTTCGCCAACGTGTTGACGCCGTCGTCGCGCTCGGCCCCGGCTCGCTCGATGAACACCTTCTCGGGCCGGACGCCCACCCAGGCGGCGCCGCTGTCCACCCGAGCCCGCACGGTCGGCACCAGCACCGTGGCGCCCTGGACGTCCACCTCGAGCACCGAGCCCGAGACGTGTGCCACCCGGCCCGACACGAGGTTGGACTGCCCCAGGAAGTTGGCGACGAACGTGGTCGCCGGGTTGTCGTAGAGCTCGGCAGGTGGGCCCATCTGCTCGATCACCCCGGCGTTCATGACCGCGACCGTGTCGGCCATCGTCATGGCCTCCTCCTGGTCGTGGGTGACGTGGATGAAGGTAAGACCGACCTCGGTCTGGATGCGCTTGAGCTCGATCTGCATCTGGCGGCGGAGCTTCAGGTCCAGCGCGCCGAGCGGCTCGTCGAGCAGCAGCACCTGGGGTGAGTTGATCAGCGCGCGGGCCAGGGCCACCCGCTGCTGCTGGCCGCCGGACAGCTGCGCCGGCCGGCGGCGGCCGTAGCCGGACAGCTCGACCAGGTCGAGCATCCGGGTCACGGCCTCGCCGACCCGCCGTTGTCCCTGCCGTTTGAGCCCGAAGGCGACGTTCTCCTCGACCGACAGGTGCGGGAACAGGGCGTAGCTCTGGAAGACCGTGTTGACCGGACGCTTGTACGGGCGCAGCGTCGTGATCCGCCGGTCGCCGAGGAAGATGTCCCCCGCGGAGGGCTCCTCGAGACCGGCGACCATGCGCAGGGTGGTGGTCTTCCCGCACCCCGACGGACCGAGCAGCGCGAAGAACGACCCCGCCGGTACGCGCAGCGACAGGTCGCGGACGGCCGTGAACGCACCGAAGCGCTTGGTCAACGCCTCCAGGCGCAGGTCGGCCCCAGACGAAGCAGGCTCGGTCTGGGTGCTGTCAGCCGCAGCCGCGCCGGGTCGAGCCCTCACCTCAGACGCCCGTGACCTGCGCGAAGTCGCTCTCGTACTGGCGCGAGGTCGTCTCGTCCAGCGCCATGAAGCCGTGGGTCTTCGAGAGCATGGTGTCGTCGGGGAAGATCAGCGGGTTGCCGACGAGGCTCGGGTCGATCTTCTGCATGGCCTCTCGGGCGCCGCTGACCGGGCAGATGTAGTTGACCCAGGCAGCCAGCCGGGCGGCCACCTCAGGGTCGTAGTAGTAGTTCATGAGCTTCTCGGCGTTGGTCTCGTGAGTCGCCTTGTTGGGCACCAGCATGTTGTCGCTCCACAGCGCCAACCCCTCCTGCGGCGCAACGAACTTGATGTGCGGGTTGTCGTACTGGGTGATGATCACGTCACCGGACCACGCCTCGCACGCAGAGACGTTGCCGCTCACCAGGTCCTGCAGGTAGTTGTTGCCGTTGAACGCCCGGATCTGTCCCGCCGCGACCACCTGCTTGAGCTTGTCCAGGGCGGTGCCCCACTGGTCGGCGGTGAACTTCTCGGGGTCGGCGCCGGTGACCAGCAGCATGAACAGCATGGTGTCGCGCATCTCGGTGAGCAGGGTGACCTTGCCCTTGAGATCGGGGCGGGTGACCAGCTCCTCGAAGCTGCTCACCTTGCCGGTGAGCTGCTCGTTGTACGCGATCCCGGTGAGACCGCTCTGCCAGGGCACGCTGTAGTCACGGTTGGGGTCCCAGGCCGGACTCTTGAGCTTCGGAGCCAGGTTGGCGTCCACGTTCGGCATCTTCGCGTGGTCCAGCTTCTGCAGCCAGCCCAGGTTGATCATCCGGGCGGCCATCCAGTCGGTGAGCACGAAGATGTCACGGTCGACCGGCTCACAGGCGCCCAGCTGGTTGCGCACCTTCTCGAAGAAGTCGATGTTGTCGTTGACGTCGGTGTTGTAGTTGACCGTGATCCCCGTCTGCTTCTGGAAGTCCTCCAGGGTAGGCAGGATCGTCACCTTGCTGCCGTTGCGGTCGACCCGCTTCTGGTCCATGTAGGCAGGCCAGTTCGAGAAGTTGAGCGTGTGCTGGGTCGACGAAAGGTCCTGTGATACGCACGACGTCGACGTCTGTTTCGCCGCCGGGGTACCGCAGGCGTCGAGCAGGCCGCCACCGGCGAGAGCGAGCCCGCTGACCGAGGCCCCGCGCAGGAACGAGCGCCGGGTCACCGGTCGGCGGACCAGCTGGGCGAGCTCGGGAGGAAGTACCGGGCCTGGTCGAGGAGCATTCATTTCGAGCACACCTTTCGAGGCGTCAGTTCGCGTCCAGGGGCAGCTCGCGGCGCATCGACGAAGGCACGTGAGGTGTCCCTTTCTCGAGACTACGGTGGCGCCGCCCACAGGCAGGCGGGCTCGTCAACCGATGTCCACGCATCGTGACAGAGCAGACCGGAGGAGACAAGCGATTCCGTCGCGCTGTCATTGATCCGCAACGAAATCGGGCGCGCGATCGGCGGAACGCGGTCGAGTGGATGCCTCTTGGGTCGCTGATGGTTTCATTGCAAGCACGCTGGGTGACATAGCCGAGCGCTTCACCTTCGGATTTCGGACGTTTCCGCCCCGAGGTCCACGGATTCCCTTGCACCCGCCCGAGCGGCGCCGCACGATGGGCGCTGTGGTGACTCGTAAGCCCCCGCCGGCCAAGCGCAAGCGCGAACGCGGCGGTGGCCTGGACGACGTCTCGAAGGGGATCATCGAGCAGCTACAGGCAGACGGCCGACGGCCGTATGCGGCGATCGGCAAGGCGGTCGGTCTCTCCGAGGCGGCGGTGCGCCAACGAGTGCAGCGGCTGCTCGACAACGGGGCTATGCAGATCGTGGCGGTCACCGATCCGGTCGAGCTCGGCTTCGCCCGCCAGGCCATGATCGGCATCACCGCCGAGGGACCACTCGAGCCGGTGGCCGACGCCCTGGCCGAGATGGACGAGATCGACTACGTCGTGATCACCGCCGGCGGTTTCGACCTGCTCGCGGAGGTGGTGTGCGAGAGCGACGAGCACCTGCTCGAGATGCTGTCGACGCGGATCCGGGTGATCCCGGGGGTACGTGCGACCGAGTCGTTCGTCTACCTCAAGCTGCACAAGCAGACGTACTCGTGGGGCGTCCGCTGATCCGGTCTACGGACTACCAGGGGTTGTCGCTGTGGCACGACACGGCCGACGACGACTGGGCCGCGCGCCCGGCGCTTCCCGGGCCACTCGAAGTCGACGTGGCGATCGTTGGCGCCGGCTACACCGGCCTGTGGACGGCCTACTACCTCAGCCGGGTGGCTCCGGACTGCCGGATCGTCGTGCTGGAGCGGGAGGTGGCCGGCTTCGGCGCCTCCGGCCGCAACGGCGGGTGGTGCAGCGCCTTGTTCCCGACGGCGTCGTCGGTGCTCGCGCGGCGGCATGGTGCCGCAGCCGCGGTGCGCATGGCCCGGGCGATGCGCGACAGTGTGGTCGGCGTCGGTGACGCGGCGGCGGACGAGAGCATCGACGCGCACTACGACCGCGGCGGCACGGTGGTCCTGGCCCGCAGCGACGTCCAGCTGCGCCGGGCGCGTGCCGCGGTCGAGGAAGCCAACAGGCTCGGCACCGACGAGCTGGAGCTGCTCGATGCGGGCTCGGCACGTGGACACCTCGCCGCAACCGATGTGGTCGGCGGCACCTACACCCCGCATTGCGCCGCCCTACACCCCGCGCGGCTGGTCCGCGGGCTGGCTCGGGCGGTGGAGCGGCGAGGTGTAACCATCTACGAGAACACGCCGGCGCGCTCCGTCGCCGCTGGCACCGTGGAGACCGCCGCCGGGCGGGTGCGAGCCGACGTGGTGGTGCGGGCGACCGAGGGCTACACGGCCAGCCTGGCCGGCCAGCGCCGCAGGCTGGCGCCCGTCTACAGCCTCATGGTGGCCACCGAGCCGCTGCCCGTGGACTTCTGGTCAGCGACCGGGCTCGAGCAGCGGCAGACCTTCACCGACGGTCGGCACCTGATCGTCTACGGCCAGCGGACCCGCGACGGGCGGATCGCCTTCGGCGGCAGAGGAGCGCCCTATCACTTCGGGTCGAGCGTACGCCCGGAGCACGACCACGAGCCGGCGGTCTTCGCCGCCCTGCGGGCCACCCTGCGTGAGCTGCTGCCCGCCTTGCACGAGGCCAGGTTCACCCATGCGTGGGGCGGCGTGCTAGGCGTGCCTCGCGACTGGCATGCCTCCGTCGGGCTCGACCGCGGGAGCGGCGTGGCCTGGGCCGGGGGCTACGTCGGTGACGGCGTCGGCACGTCGCACCTGGCCGGACAGACGCTCGCCGACCTGATCGCCGAGCGGCAGAGCGAGCTGGTCACGTTGCCTTGGGTCGGTCACGTCAGCCCGAGCTGGGAGCCAGAACCCCTGCGTTGGCTCGGGGTCAACGCCGGTCTGCGCGCGATGACGCTGGCGGACGCCGAAGAGGCACGTACCTCCCGGCCCAGCCTGTTGGCGCGGGCGATGGCGCCACTCACCGGCGGCCACTCACCGGCGGCCACTGAGCGCAGCCGCTACTGAGCGCGCAAGGCTGGCCGTAGCCGGTCGAGCACCGCGGGGTCCTCGATGGTCGAGGGCACCTCCGGGTCGGCGCCGTCGGCTATCTGGCGCATCGACTTGCGCAGGATCTTGCCCGAGCGGGTCTTTGGCAGGGCCGGCACCACGGCCACCGAGCGGAACGCGGCGACCGGTCCCACCTGGTCGCGGACTGCGGCGACCAGCTCGGCCGCCAGCACGTCCGGGTCGACGTCGATACCGGCCTTCAGCACGACGAAGCCCTTTGGCAGCTGGCCTTTGAGCTTGTCGGCCACGCCGATGACCGCACACTCCGCAACCGCGGGGTGCGAGGACAGCGCCGCCTCTATCGAACCCGTCGACAGCCGATGCCCGGCGACGTTGATGATGTCGTCGGTCCGACCCATCACGTACAGGTAACCGTCGTCGTCGAGGTAGCCTCCGTCGCCAGAGAGGTAGTAGCCGGGGAAGGCCGACAGGTACGACTCGACGAAGCGCCGGTCGTCGTGCCACAACGTCGACAGGGCGCCGGGCGGCAGCGGCAGCCGCAGGCAGAGGGCACCCTCCATCCCGGCAGGCACCGGCTGCCCTGCCTGATCGAGCACGGCGACGTCCCAGCCGGGAACCGGCACCGACGGCGACCCGGGCTTCAGCGGCATCGGCTCGAGTCCCCGCAGGTTGGCCACGATGGGCCAGCCGGTCTCGGTCTGCCACCAGTGGTCCACGACCGGCACGCCGAGGGTGTCGGTGGCCCAGGCGTACGTGTCGGGATCGAGCCGCTCGCCGGCCAGGAACACGGTGCGCAGGCTGGCGAGCTCCCGGTTGGACAGCAGGGTCGCCTGCGGGTCCTCCTTCTTGATCGCACGCAACGCGGTCGGCGCCGTGAAGAAGCCCGCCACCCGGTGCTCGTCGATGACCCGCCAGAAGGCGCCGGCGTCCGGGGTGCCGACCGGCTTGCCCTCGTAGAGCACGGTGGTGGCACCGACGAGCAGCGGTGCGTAGACGATGTAGGAGTGGCCGACGACCCACCCGACGTCCGACGCCGTCCACCACACCGAGCCGGCGGAGACGTCGTAGATGTTGGCCATCGACCAGGCGAGCGCAACCGCGTGGCCACCGTTGTCCCGCACGACCCCCTTGGGCTTTCCCGTGGTGCCCGAGGTGTACAGCACGTACAAGGGATCGGTGGCGGCGACCTCCACGCACTCGGCCGGATCCGACGCGCCGGCCCGCATCGCGACGTCGAAGTCGATGTCGCGTCCCTCGACCAGGTCGGCCGGACTCTCCGGACGCTGCAGCACCACACAGGTATCGGGCTTGTGCTCGCAGAGTCCGATGGCCCTGTCGAGCATCGGCTGGTAGGGCACGACGCGACTCGCCTCGATGCCGCAAGAGGCCCAGACGACCACCTTCGGCCGGGCATCGTCGAGGCGGGCCGCCAGCTCTGCCGCAGCGAAACCGCCGAAGACGACCGAGTGCACCGCACCGATGCGCGCGCAGGCCAGCATCGTCACCACGGCCTGCGGCACCATCGGCAGATAGACCACCACGCGGTCACCCTTGCCGACACCCAGCATGCGAAGCGCTCCGGCGAAGGACGCCACCTGCTCGAGCAGCCTCGCATAGCTCAGGGTCTGCTGCTGCCCGGTGACCGGGCTGTCGTAGATCAGCGCCGGCTGGTCTGCTCGGCCGCCCACCACGTGCCGGTCGAGCGCGTTGAAGCAGGTGTTGAGCGTGCCGTCGGGATACCACCGGTAGAACGGCGGCGTGTCGTCGTCGAGCACCCGCCGGGGTTTCCTGAACCAGGTCACCAGGGACGACTGCTCACCCCAGAACGCTTCCGGGTCCGCGATGCTCGCGGCGTACTGCTCGGCGTAGCTGCCCATGCCGCCCATCCTCGCGTGCCTCCTCGGCGGCGTCGATATCCGCTTGCCGGCGCGGCCTCCGGTCGGTCACGCTGACCCGGCACCACCACGCGCCGCTGCTGCGCCGCCGCGGCACGCGGCCCGAGACCAAGGAGGCGACGAGATGTCCATCGCTGCCCGCGGGGTCCGCTCCCCCACCTCCTTCTCACCTCGGAGCTCCACTTCTCATGTGCCCTGGCAACCTCTTCGAACCTGACCCATCTGCTGCCGAACTTGCTGACCCCGACCCGGCCGGCGCCCTCGCGTTCACCTACGCGGAGCTGGCCGAGCTCGGCGACGACCAGCGCTGGTCGACCTGGTCCTCGGTCGAGCGCGGTGCGCACGGCCCCAACCCGAGGTCCTCGTGGGTGATCACCGACGACGCCGCCGTCGACACCGAGCTCGGCCTGCTCAAGACCGGCAAGGAGGCCGACGTCTTCCTGCTGGAGCGAGCGGTGCCGGGCGCGCCGGGGCGGATGTCGGTGCTGGCAGCCAAGCGCTACCGCACCGAGCAGCACCGCTCGTTCCACCGCAGCGCGGCCTACACCGAGGGCCGGCGCACCCGCAACACCCGCGACGCGCGCGCGATGGCGAAGAAGTCGTCGTTCGGTCGTTCGGTCGCCGCCGGCCAGTGGGCGTTCACCGAGTTCGCCGCGCTCGCCCGGCTCTGGCAGGTCGGCGTGCCGGTTCCGTACCCGGTCCAGGTCGACGGCATCGAGTTGCTGCTCGAGTTCATCGAGCTCGACGGCGCGGCAGCTCCTCGGCTGGCGCAGCTCCGTCCCGAGGCCTCGGTGGTCCGCGGCTACTGGGAGCAGCTACGCGAGGCCATGACCGTCATGGCGCGCGGCGGCCTGGTGCACGGCGACCTCTCGCCCTACAACCTGCTGGCGCAAGGCGACCGACTGGTGCTCATCGACCTGCCGCAGGTCGTCGACCTGGTGGGCAACCCCCGCGGCATGGAGTTCCTCGAGCGGGACTGCCGCAACGTGTGCTCGTGGTTCAGCTCGCGCGGGCTCGACGCCGATGCCGGCCAGCTGTTCGGCGAGCTGGTCGCCGCGGCATTCTAGGGTCGCTGGATCGCTAGCCTGGCGGAGTGCCCGTCGAGATCGAGTCCCTCGCCGCCTTCGACACCGTCGCGAGCGACGCAGCGGCGTCGTTGCGCGGCGCGCGTGTGCAGTCGGTCGACCTGCACCAGCGTCAGCAGGCACTTCGCGGGCTCGACGTCACCAGCGCGCTGTTCCTGGGCTGCGGCCTGGACGAGGCGGTCGCCGACAACCTGCGCAGCCGGGGAGCTCTGGTCTTCCCGGCGATCCCGGACGTGCCCTTCGACGCCTATCGCAACTCCCTCTACACCGCGTCAGAGCTCTACGACCGCATAGCCGAGGCTCCGTACGAGGACTGCTACGACGCTGTGGTGTACGCCTGGGCCAGATCCGTCGAACGTGCCGGCGACGTGGCCGCGGCGCTGGCGAAGGCCCTGCACGACTCGGCGATCGAGGACGCGCTCGACGACCTGCTGGCCGCCCATACCATCGACGGCGACTCGCTGGTCGGCGTGATGGGTGGGCACGCCACCGTACGCGGCGACCAGGCGTTCGTGGAAGCCGCTCGCCTGGGCCGGGAGCTGACCCGCGCCGGCTACACGGTTGCGACCGGCGGCGGCCCTGGTGCCATGGAGGCGGCCAATCTTGGTGCCTACCTCGCCGATGAGGATGTCTCCGCACTGGACTCAGCGGCCAGTGCGCTCGGTGCCGTGCCGTCGTTCCATCCTTCGCCGACGGACTGGGCGCGTCGGGCCGCCGGAGTGCTCGACCGACATCCCGACGGTCACCTGAGCCTCGGGGTGCCGACCTGGTTCTACGGCCACGAGCCGCCGAACCTGTTCGCGACCGCGATCGCCAAGTACTTCGCGAACCCGCTGCGCGAGGCCGTGCTGCTGGACCGCTGCCATGGCGGAGTGGTGTTTCTGGAGGGAGCTGCGGGGACCGTGCAGGAGATCTTCACCGACGCCTGCGAGAACTACTACGCGCCCGCGACGTCGGTGCGGCCGATGGTGCTGGTCGGCCTGGAGTACTGGCAGCAGCGGCTGCCCGCATGGCCGCTGCTGCAGGCGCTGGCTGTCGACCGGCCCATGGCCCAGCGGATCCGGTGCGTCGCTACGGCCGGGGAGGCCGTTGCGGCGTTGCGGGCTCCGTAGGATCCATCGGTGGACATCGGCAGAGGTGGCCGCCGCGCACGGGTGCTCGTCACCGCCGCCTTGACGGCGGGGATCCTTGCCGGATCGCTGTGGGGCAGCGACGACGACTTCCCGTTCGGGCCGTTCAGCATGTACTCGACCTCGCGCGACCTCGACGAGCCGGTTGCTGACACGGTGCTGCGGGCCCACGATGCATCCGGCGCGGTGTTCGACTTCGACGACACCGACGCGACGGGCATCCGGCGGGCGGAGATCGAGGGCCAGCTCGACCGGATCGAGGCGCACCCCGAGCTGCTCGGCGAGGTGGCCGACGCCTACGAGGACCACCATCCCGACGCACCGGAGATCACCGCGCTGTCGGTGGTCATCCACTACTACGAGCTCAAGGACGGCCGGGCGACCGGCGCGTCCCACGACGACGTGGTGGTCACATGGCGACGGTGA
>JBBSGC010000047.1:0-13923 GCA_038254525.1 Propionibacteriales bacterium
GCATCCAGACCCAGTTGATCCGGTGGTCGTTGACCAGGCCCTCCAGCGCCTGCCGCGTCTGGTCCTCGATCACGTCGGTCAGCGGGCAGGCCGCCGACGTCAGCGTCATGTTGATGACCGCATTGCTCGAGTCGTCCACCAGGATCTCGTAGACCAGCCCGAGGTCCACGACGTTGATTCCCAGCTCCGGGTCGACCACGTCCTTCATCGCCTCGGTGAGGTCGTCGACGCTGACCGCGCCACCGGACCCGGACAGGTCGACCTCCGGGAGATCCGTCGGCTCGCTCATCGCTCCTCCTCCAGAGTCGTCGCTCGCGTTGAGACGGCCGACCGCGCGCCCGCGCCGCCCGAGGCGACCGCCCGCGCGGCCGCGTCCTTCCACGCCATCCAACCCAGCAGCGCGCACTTTATCCGCGCCGGGAACCTCGCCACGCCCGCGAAGGCTACGCCGTCTTCCAGGCGGTCCTCGTCCGGCTCCACCTGACCTTTGCCGTGCATCAGCGCCAGGAAGTCCTCGTGGAGGCCCATCGCCTCATCGAGCTGCTTGCCGATGACCAGGTCGGTCATGACCGAGGTCGACGCCTTGCTGATCGAGCAGCCGAGCGCGTCGTAGGAGACGTCGGCCACCTGATCGTCGGCCAGGTGCACCCGCAGCGTGACCTCGTCACCGCAGGTCGGGTTGACGTGGTGCACCTCGGCCTCGTACGGCTCGCGCAGGCCCTCGTGGTGCGGGTTCTTGTAGTGGTCGAGGATGATCTCCTGATAGAGCGCGTTGAGATCCATCAGGCTCCCCGGAAGTAGTGCTTGGCGTAGTCCAGCGACTCGACGAGCGCGTCGATCTCCCGCTCGGTCGTGTAGAGGTAGAACGACGCCCGGGTGGAGGACTGGACGCCGAAGCGCGCGTGCGCCGGCTTCGCGCAGTGGTGCCCCGCGCGCACGGCGACGCCCCGGGCGTCGAGCACCTGGGCCACGTCGTGCGGGTGGATGCCGGCCAGCTCGAAGCTCACCGCTCCACCGCGGTCAACCGGCTCCTTCGGGCCCAGCACACTGAGGCCGTTGACCCGCTGCAGCTGCTCGAGGGCGTACGCGGTGATGCGCTGCTCGTGCGCGGCGACCTCCGCCATGCCGAGGCCCTGCAGGTAGTCGACAGCCGTGCCGAGGCCGACCGCCTGGGCGATCGGTGGAGTCCCGGCCTCGAAGCGCGCCGGCGGCGGCGCGAACGTGGAGCGCTCCATCGTGACCGTCTCGATCATCGACCCACCGCCGAGGAACGGCGGTAGCTGCGCGAGCAGCTCGCGGCGACCCCAGAGCACGCCGATCCCAGTCGGTCCCACCATCTTGTGGCCCGTGAACACGACGAAGTCGGCACCGAGCGCCCCCACGTCGACCGGCAGCTGCGGGACCGCCTGCGAGGCGTCGACCACCACCAGGGCCCCAACAGCATGCGCGCGGGCGATCACCTCGGTCAGCGGGTTGATGGTGCCCAGCATGTTGGACACCCAGGTCAGCGACACCACCTTGGTGCGCTCGTTGACGAGCTGGTCGATGGGCGACAGGTCGAGCCGGCCGTCGTCGGTCAGCCCGAACCAGCGCAGCGTGGCACCGGTCCGCTCACAGAGCAGCTGCCACGGCACGATGTTGGAGTGGTGCTCCATCTCGGTGATGACGACCTCATCGCCGGGGCCTACCCCGAGCTCGCCGCGGGCCCGCCCCAGCACGGTGGCAACCAGGTTCAGTGCCTCCGAGGCGTTCTTGGTGAAGACCACCTCGTCGCGGTCCGGAGCGCCGATGAAGGCCGCCACCTTGTCGCGGGCGCCCTCGTAGGCAGCACTGGCCTCAGCGCCGAGCTCATGCATGGCCCGGGCCACGTTGGCGTTGTGCAGCAGGTAGTGCTCGGTCATCGCATCGACCACCTGCTGCGGCTTCTGCGAGGTGTTGGCACTGTCGAGGTAGACCAGCGGCAGGTCGGCACCGAGCCGGCGCCACAGGATCGGGAAGTCCTTGCGGATGCCCTCGACGTCGTAGCCGGACTCGCCAACGCTCATCAGGAAGCCTCGGGTGCTCCGGCCGTAGCCGCGGCGGCACGGACGTAGCGGTCGTAGCCCTCGGCCTCCAGTCGCTCGGCCAGGTCGGCGCCGCCCTGCTCGGCCACCCGGCCGGCGACGAACACGTGCACGAAGTCTGGCTGGATGTAGCGCAGGATCCGGGTGTAGTGGGTGATCAGCAGCACGCCTCGGTCACCTTGCGCGCTGAAGCGGTTGACGCCCGCGGAGACCACTTTCAACGCGTCGATGTCGAGACCGGAGTCGGTCTCGTCGAGGATGGCGAAGCGTGGGTTGAGCAGCTCGAGCTGCATGATCTCGTGCCGCTTCTTCTCCCCTCCCGAGAACCCCTCGTTGACATTGCGCTGTGCAAACTGCCGGTCCATGGACATTGCGTCGAGTGCGCCGTTCATCTCCTTGACCCAGGTGCGCAGCTTGGGCGCCTGGCCGTCGATCGCGGTCTTGGCTGTCCGCAGGAAGTTGGACACCGAGACCCCCGGCACCTCCACCGGATACTGCATGGCGAGGAAAAGACCGGCGCGCGCACGCTGGTCCACGGCCATGCTCAGCACGTCGACGCCGTCCAGCGTGACCGAGCCGCTGGTCACCGCGTACTTGGGGTGACCGGCGATCGAATACGCCAGCGTCGACTTGCCGGAGCCGTTGGGCCCCATGATCGCGTGGGTCTCACCGGACCGGACGGTCAAGTCGACGCCGCGGAGGATCTCCTTGGCGCCGTCCTCGGTCTGCACCGAGACATGCAGGTCGCGGATGTCCAGAGTGGCCATGAGTGGGGCAGCTCCTCAGCTGTGGTCGGGTAGTGCGGTGGTGACGTCGACGAGAACGTCGTCACCGTTGACGGTGCATGCGTAGACCGGCACCGGCTCGGTGGCCGGCAGGTTGATCACCTTGCCGGTGCGCAGGTCGAAGCGCGACCCATGCAACCAGCACTCGATCTCGCAGCCCTCGACATCGCCCTCCGAGAGCGGGATCGCCGCGTGGGAGCACTCGTCATGGATCGCAAAGACCTCGTCTTCGCAGCGTACGAGCGCCAGCGGTGTGCCGCCGACCTCAACGGCAAGCGCCGAGCCCTCGGTGAGCTCGCTCAGCGAACAGGCCCGGACCATCTCACCCATGGGCACCGACCGGTGTGGCGGCGGGCAGGCCGACACTGCTCGCCAGCTCTTCCTCGACCGCGGCCATGAGCCGCTCTTCGATCTTCGGTACGCCGATGCGGCGCACGATGTCGGCGAAGAAGCCGTAGACGACCAGCCGGCGCGCCTCGTCTTCGGGGACCCCACGGCTCTGCAGGTAGAACAGCTGCAGGTCATCGAAGCGCCCCGTCGTGCTCGCGTGGCCGGCGCCCACTATCTCGCCGGTCTCGATCTCGAGGTTGGGCACCGAGTCGGCCCGACATCCGTCGGTCAGCACGAGGTTGCGGTTGCTCTCATAGGTCTGGATCCCCTCGGCCACCTTGCGGATCAGCACGTCTCCCACCCATACCGTGTGCGCACCCTTTCCCTGGAGGGCGCCTCGGTAGTCGACGTCGCTGCGCGTGTTGGGTGCGTTGTGGTCGACGAAGAGCCGATGCTCGAGGTGCTGGCCCGCGTCGGCGAAGTACAGGCCGAGCAGCGTGGCGTCGCCGCCAGGCCCCGCATAGCGGGCGACGGAGTTTAGCCGCACCACCGAGCCGCCCAGGGTCGCAGCCACATGGCGGTAGTGGGCGTCACGTCCAACGCTGGCATCGTGCTGGCCCAGATGCACTGCGTCGTCCGCCCAGGCCTGGATGCTCACCACCGTCACGTCGGCGCCCTCGCCGACGAGAACCTCGAGGTTGCCCGTGTGCACCCCGGACCCGACATGGTCAAGCACCAGAGTTGCCTTGGCGTGGGCACCGACCTGGAAGACGTAATGTGCGTTGCTGCGCCGGTCGGGGGTGCCGGTCACCACGACGCGGATCGGTTCTTCGAGCTCGGTGCCCGCGGGCACCGATAGGTGCAGGGCTTGCTCGGTCCCAGCGGACGCGACCGCGGCGGCCCGGTCAGCGGGAACGAGCACGCTCCCGCGCGGCGCCTGCCCGGGCCGCAGCGTGGACAGCCCGACCACGTCTGGAGCAGCCACCTCGTAGGTCGCGGCCAACATCCCGTCGCGGTCGTCGGTCGGCTCGGGGTCGAGCGCCCCCCGCAGCCGCTTGAGCGGCGTGAACCGCCACACCTCCTCTCGACCCGTGGGCAGCGGGTGCAACTGGAGGTCGTAGGACCGCAGGGGGTGCAGGTGGCTGGCGACGCTGCCGGTACTCTCGACCGCTCCTGCCACAGCCTCAACCGGTGCGGACTCGACCAGGGCGTCTGGCATCAGCCGACGGCCCCTTCCATCTGCAGCTCGATGAGCCGGTTCAGCTCGAGCGCGTACTCCATGGGCAGCTCGCGGGCGATCGGCTCGATGAAGCCACGCACGATCATGGCCATCGCCTCGTCCTCCTCCATACCCCTGCTCATCAGGTAGAACAGCTGGTCGTCGCTGACTCGGGACACCGTCGCCTCGTGGCCCATCGACACGTCGTCCTCGCGTACGTCGACGTAGGGGTAGGTGTCGGAGCGGCTGATCTGGTCGACGAGCAGCGCGTCGCACTTGACCGTGCTGGCCGAGTGGTGCGCGCCTTCCTGCACCTGGACCAGGCCGCGGTAGGACGTGCGGCCGCCGCCACGGGCCACCGACTTGGAGATGATCGAGCTCGACGTGTACGGCGCACAGTGCACCATCTTCGGGCCGGCGTCCTGGTGCTGGCCTTCGCCGGCGAACGCGATCGACAGCGTCTCACCCTTCGCGTGCTCGCCCATCAGGTAGACGGCGGGGTACTTCATGGTGACCTTGGACCCGATGTTGCCGTCGATCCACTCCATGGTCGCGCCGGCCTCGCAGGTCGCCCGCTTCGTGACCAGGTTGTAGACGTTGTTGGACCAGTTCTGGATGGTCGTGTAGCGGCAGCGCGCGTTCTTCTTGACGATGATCTCAACGACCGCCGAGTGCAGCGAGTCGGAGCTGTAGATCGGCGCGGTGCAGCCCTCGACGTAGTGCACGTAGGCGCCCTCGTCGACGATGATCAGCGTGCGCTCGAACTGGCCCATGTTCTCGGTGTTGATCCGGAAGTACGCCTGAAGCGGAATGTCGACCTGCACACCCTTCGGCACGTAGATGAACGAGCCACCTGACCACACCGAGGTGTTGAGCGCCGCGAACTTGTTGTCGCCCACCGGGATGACCGTGCCGAAGTACTCCCGGAAGAGCTCCTCGTGCTTCTTCAGTCCGCTGTCGGTGTCGACGAAGATCACGCCCTGCTGCTCCAGGTCCTCCCGGATCTGGTGGTAGACGACCTCCGACTCGTACTGCGCGGCGACGCCGGCAACCAGCCGCTGCTTCTCCGCCTCGGGGATGCCGAGCCGGTCGTAGGTGTTCTTGATGTCCTCGGGGAGCTCCTCCCACGAGGTGGCCTGCTTCTCGGTGGAGCGCACGAAGTACTTGATGTTGTCGAAGTCGATGCCGCCCAGCTCAGCCCCCCACGAGGGCATCGGCTTGCGGTGGAAGAGCTTCAGGCCCTTCAGGCGCAGGTCGAGCATCCACGCCGGCTCCGACTTCTTGCCGGAGATGTCACGGACGACCGCCTCGGAGAGACCGCGCTGGGCGATCGAACCTGCGCTGTCGGAGTCGGCCCAGCCGTACTCGTAGCGTCCGAGTCCGTCGAGCTCCGGGTGGGTTGTGGACGTCATCGCGGTGTCCTCCTGGTCTGCGGAACGTGAGTCGTGCAGACACCGTCGCCGTGGGCGATGGTGGCTAGGCGTTGGACATGCCGGCCGAGCAGCCGGGAGAAGACCTCGGTCTCCGCCGCGCACAACTGCGGGAACTCTGCGGCGACATGGGCGACCGGGCAGTGGTGCTGGCACATCTGGTCACCGCTCGGGGCGGTGCGGACGGAGGCAGCGTAGCCGTCACCGGTCAGCGCCTGCGCCAGCACCTGCGAGCGTTGCGCCGGCTCGGCCGCCTCGAGCAGAGGGCGGTAGCGCTCCTCGAGCTCGCCGACCCGCTGCCGCGCGAAGGCCGTCACCGCATCGGGGCCACCGCTCTCGGACAGGAAGCGCAACGCCGACAGCGCGAGGTCGTCATAGGCCTGGTCGAACTCGTCACGACCGCGCTCGGTCAGTGTGAAGACCTTGGCCGGGCGGCCGCGCCCCCGGGTGCCGACCATCCGCGGCTCCGCCGCCGTCATCAGGCCCAAGGCAACCAGGGAGTCGAGGTGCCGGCGGACCGCGGCGGGCGTCAGGCCCAGTCGCTGGGCGAGCTCGACGGCGGTGGACGGACCCTGCTCGAGCACCGAACGCACGACTCGGGCTCGGGTGGGGGCGTCACCGGTCTCCCGGGCAATCGGAGTCGGGACGTCGGCCACCGCCAAGCCGCCCTGCGCCGGCGTGCCGGCCGTCCTGATTTCCACAACACCAGTGTGACGTTATTCGGCCGTAGCGGCAAGCCAACGGGCGGAACGCGACCACCGAACTCCCGCCCAGCAGGCTCGCGACCGGCAACCCGACGATTCGGACCGGCGGTCCATTACGCAGGGGCGGTCAGCTCCGTGGGCCGGTCGTGGGACGCGGCGAAGTGCGCGGCAAACCGCTACCTAGACTTTGAGCCGTGGCTGACCCCGCGGTGGAAGTGACCGATCTCGTCATGAGATACGGCGACACGACCGCCGTCGACGGGTTGTCGCTCGAAGTTGCCGCAGGCGAGGTCACCGCGGTGCTAGGCCCCAACGGCGCCGGCAAGACCACCACGATCGAGACCTGCGAGGGCTACCGCCGGCCACAGTACGGGACCGTCCGCGTGCTCGGCCTCGACCCCGTCGCCGACCGGCGTACGCTGCGGCCGCGCGTCGGCGTGATGTTGCAGAACGGCGGCTCGTGGTCGGGGGCCCGTGCCCAGGAGATGCTGCGACACATTGCGGCGCTGCACGCCCACCCCCTAGACACCGCCGAGCTCATCGACCGGCTGGGGCTCGACGGCTGTGGACGCACTCCCTACCGGAGGCTGTCCGGGGGCCAGCAGCAGCGCCTCGGGCTCGCGATGGCGGTCGTGGGGCGCCCCGAGCTGGTCTTTCTCGACGAGCCGACCGCCGGTCTGGACCCGCAGGCCCGGCACCGCACCTGGGACCTCGTCAACGAGCTGCGCGACAGTGGCGTCTCCGTCGTCCTCACCACCCATCACATGGACGAGGCTGAGCGGTTGGCCGATCTCGTCCATGTCATCGACGCCGGTCGGCTGGTCGCGTCCGGCTCCCCCGCCGAGCTGACCGCCAGAGGCGCCGAGAACACGATCCGGTTCTCGGCCCGGCCGGGCATCGATCTACCCGCCTTGACGGCCGCGCTGGCCGCGGGCACCGTCGGGGACGAGGTGACGCCGGGCAGCTACGTGATCCGCGGTGACGTCGACCCGCACACTGTCGCGTCGCTGACCGCGTGGTGCGCCGGGCACGGCGTGCTCACCGAGTCGCTCCAGGTGGAGCGCCGCACGCTCGAGGACGTCTTCCTCGACCTCACCGGGCGGGACCTGCGGCCGTGAACCTCGCACCGGCGCCTGGCGCCGCTCCGCTGACCCGGATGGTGCGCGCGCAGGCGCTGATGGAGACCCGGCTGCTGCTACGCAACGGGGAGCAGCTGCTGCTCGCGCTGGTCATCCCGTTGCTCGTGCTGCTCGGCGGCCAGGAGTCGGGGTCGTTGGTGGACCTGGGCAACGGCCGCCGCATCGACATCGTCACGCCGGGCGTACTCGCGCTCGCGGTCATGTCGACGGCCTTCACCTCGGTCGCGATCGCCACCGGCTTCGAGCGCCGCTACGGCGTGCTCAAACGGCTGGGCGCCACCCCGCTGCCGCGCGGCGGCCTGCTGGCCGGCAAGGTGGGCGCCGTGCTGCTGGTCGAGGCCGGTCAGCTCGCCGTCGTCTCGCTGGTCGCCGCCATCCTCGGCTGGCACCCCCGCGGCGGGGCGGGCGCGGTCCTCGCCGTGGTAGTCGTGGTCCTGACTGGCACCGCCGCGTTCGGCTCGCTTGCCCTGTTGATGGCCGGGACCCTGCGTGCCGAGGCGACGCTCGCCGCGGCGAACCTGGTCTACCTGCTGCTGCTCGTCGGTGGTGGTGTGGTCGTGCCGCTGGACCGCTACCCGGCCGCCGTGCAGCCCTTGCTGCAGCTGCTGCCTTCCGGTGCGCTTGCGCAGGGTCTGCGCGAGGCCGTGACGGGGGCCGGGCTCGACGGCTGGTCCTTCGTCGTGCTGGCGGCCTGGGCGACGGCCGGCTCACTGCTGACCGCACGGACTTTCCGGTGGGAGTGAGATGAGCGGCTCGGCCGCGGGCCGGTCCGTCGCTGCGCTGCACCCCGGCCTGCGCCGCCTCGCGTACGCCTCGCTGGTCGCCAACGTGGTCATCGTGCTGACTGGCGGCGCGGTCCGGCTGACTGCGTCCGGATTGGGCTGTCCCACCTGGCCCGAATGCAGTGCGGGCAACGACGGGAGGTCGGGGTCCTTCGTCGCGCATCGCGAGCTGGGCGTCCACGGTGTGATCGAGTTCGGCAACCGGCTGCTGACTTTCGTGCTGGCCGCCGTCGCGATCGCCACCTTGGTGGCGGCCTGGCGGATGCGGCCGGCGCGCTCGTCGGTGCGACGAACAGCGCTGCTGCTGGCACTCGGCATCCCGGCGCAGGCCGTGCTCGGCGGCATCACGGTCCTCACCTCGCTGAACCCCTGGCTGGTCGCCGGACATCTGATTGTGTCGATGATGCTGATCAGCCTGTCCGTGCTGCTGATCCGGCGGCTCAGCGAGGGTGACGATGCTCCCCGGCCGAGCATGCCCGTGCCCGCGGTCTGGCTGGTCAAGGCCACCTGGGCCACTGTCTGGCTCGTGGTCTACCTCGGCACGGTGGTCACCGGCAGCGGGCCACACGCGGGCGACGCGCACGTGCCGCGCAACGGCCTGGACCCGGCGGCCATGAGCCAGCTGCACGCCGACGTCGTGTTCCTCCTTGTGGGGTTGACCATCGGCTGCGTCGTCGCGGTGCGAGCGCTGGACGCCCCCGGCCCGGCAGTCCGCGCGGTGCAGTGGCTGCTCGGCGTCGAGCTCGCTCAGGGGCTGATCGGTTTCGTGCAGTACGCCACGGATCTGCCGGTCGCGCTGGTCGCCGCCCACCTGCTCGGCGCCTCGGTCCTCGTCGCGGTGGCTACCGCCGTGCTGCTCACCACCCGGGACCGTGGTGTCTGCGGCGTCCCGGCCGCCGCCCCGGTGACCGTCGACGCCGAGGCGGTTCGGTGAACGCTGACCGCGCGGCGTCCGAGCAGGACGCCCCCGACCCGCGCTACTCACTGGCCAACGAGCGCACGCTGCTCTCCTGGTTCCGGATGTCGCTGTCGTTCATCGTCTTCGGGCTCGGCGCGGCCTCGGTCCAGCACATCTACGGCATCTCTGACATCGGGCGCCTCGTCACGGTCGCCGGCATCGCCTCGATCCTGCTCGGCGGCCTGCTGGCCTACGGCGCCTACCGGCGGTGGCGATCGGTCCGCGACGCCATCGACGCCGGCGTGCCGCTGCCCCCCACGTCACTGGTCGCCGCCGTGACCGTGGGGATGCTGGCGGTTGCGGCAGCGGCCCTGGCCGCCGCCTTGGTCCAGCTTCTCGTTCACTGAGACCCGGGACACGGAGACCGGGGAAGCCTGCGCCACTCATCAACTGGCACTGGGGTCCCCAACACCAATAAGGTCGAGCACGGGGGACCCCCTCGCCAGCCTTCGGCGGCGAAGGGGTCAGCGCAGCAGCGGATCGACCGCCGCGGCGACGAACAGCAGCGCCAGATAGGCATTCGACCCGTGGAACAGCCGCATCGGCGCCAGCGCGGCAAGCTGCTCACCCGCAGTGGCGGTGCGGCGGAGGAGCAGGTGAGCCTCGACGATGAACGCCCCGCCGAGCGCCAGCGCAGCGACGACGTAGAACACGCCCATCCCCGCCACCGGCCACAGCAGCATCGAAGTCGCCACCATGACGTAGGAGTACCCGAGGATCTGCCTGGCCACCACCCGGGCCGGCGCCACGGCCGGCAGCATCGGCACCGCCGCCGCCGCATAGTCCGCTCGGTAGCGGATCGCCAACGACCAGAAGTGCGGCGGCGTCCAGAAAAACACGACCAGGAACAGCACGACCGGCGGCCAGGCCAGCTCGCCGGTCACCGCCGTCCAACCGATCAGCGCGGGAAAGCAGCCGGCCGCCCCACCCCAGACGATGTTCTGGGAGGTGCGCCGTTTCAACAGCATCGTGTAGCCGACGACGTAGAAGACGTTGGCCGCGAGCGCCAGGACCGCCGAGAGCCAGTTGACGGTGATGAGGAGCTCGCCGGTGGCGACGACTCCGAGGACCAGGCCGAAGGTCAGCGCGGAGCGGTTGGAGATCAGGTGCCGCGGCAGCGGACGGCGCCGGGTCCGCAGCATCCGCTGGTCGATGTCGGCATCGAGCACACAGTTGAGCGCGTTGGCGCTGCCTGCCGACAGCGTCCCGCCGACGACCGTCGCGAGCACCGTCGACAGCGCCGGGACCCCGCCCGAGGCCAGGAACATCACCGGCACCGTGGTGAGCAACAGCAGCTCGATGATGCGCGGCTTGGTCAGGGCGATGTACGCCCCGACCACGTCCGGCAACCGCAGTCGGACGCCGACGAGGGGGATCGCTGCAGTGGGCGGCTCGACGTGCACCTGCGGGTCGACGGCCGTCACGCACACCTTCTCGAGAGGTCAAGGGTTGCCCGGCGACCCGAAGCCTGGAGGCGTGGAACCGGCCGAGCCTTCGTTCCTGCCGGCGGACGCGGATGGAGCAGGTCTTGCGTCACGTACGCCACCCCGAGTGTAGTGCGGGCCGTGCTGGGCACTGCATCGCGGAGGCAGTGAGCGCCGTCACGGCGCACGAGTAGGCTCGGCTGGGCGCTGACCGCCTGCTCTCGCCGTGCCGGCGCCGTCACCGACCCACAGAGGAGCCGAAGGCCGTGACATCACCCGCCGAGACACCGACGACCACGTACGCCCCGCTGGAGTGGACCGACCTTGACCGGCGGGCCGTCGACACCGTGCGGGCGCTCGCGATGGACGCCGTGGAGAAGGTCGGCAATGGCCATCCCGGCACCGCAATGAGCCTGGCACCGGCCGCCTACCTGATCTACAACAAGCTGATGCGGCACAATCCCGCCGACCCGCAGTGGATCGCCCGGGACCGCTTCGTGCTCTCCTGCGGTCACACCAGCCTCACCCAGTACATCCAGCTCTACTTCACCGGCTACGGCCTCGAGCTCAGCGACCTCGAGGCGCTGCGCACCTGGGGAAGTCTGACCCCCGGGCATCCGGAGTACCAACACACCAAAGGCGTCGACGTCACGACCGGACCGCTGGGTCAAGGTGTCGGCAACGCAGTCGGCCTGGCCATGGCGGTCCGGCGCCAGCACGGTCTGCTCGAGCCCAACCGCCCGCGGGGCCAAGGGATCTTCGACCACCATGTGTTCGCCATCGCCTCCGACGGCGACCTCGAGGAGGGCGTCTCGAGCGAGGCGTCGTCCCTTGCCGGGCACCAGAGGCTCGGCAACCTCACCCTGCTCTACGACGACAACCACATCTCGATCGAGGACGACACAGCCGTGGCGTTCACCGAGGACGTCGCGGCGCGCTACGAGGCGTACGGGTGGCACGTGCAGACCGTCGACTGGACGCACGGCGGCACGACGTACTCCGAGGACGTGCCGGCACTCTATGACGCCTACGTCACCGCGCGTGCGGTGACCGACCGGCCCAGCTTCATCCGGCTGCGGACCATCATCGGCTGGCCGGCCCCCACGAAGCAGAACACCGGCAAGGCGCACGGATCGGCGTTGGGCGCCGATGAGATCGCCGCCACGAAGCAGCTGCTGGGTCTGGACCCGGAGCGGCACTTCGCGGTCGACGAGGAGGTCATCGCCCATACGCGCTCGGCGATCGAGCGCGGCGAGCGGGAGCAGTCTTCCTGGACCGAGCAGTTCGACGCCTGGGCCGCGGCCGATCCCGAGCGGGCAGCACTGCTCGAGCGACTGCTCGCCCGGCGGCTGCCGGAGGGCTGGGCGGACGCGCTGCCCGTCTTCGATGCCGACGAGAAGGGCATGGCAACCCGTAAGGCGTCCGGCGAGGTGCTGTCTGCGCTCGCGCCAGTGCTGCCGGAGCTGTGGGGCGGCTCGGCCGACCTGGCGGAGTCCAACAACACGACGCCGAAGGACCAGCCGTCGTTCAACCCGCCGGAGTACTCCACCAAGGACTTCGAGGGTGACTGGTTCGGCCGGGTGCTGCACTTCGGCGTCCGGGAACACGCGATGGGCGCGGTGCTCAACGGCATCGCCATCCACGGCACCACCCGTCCCTACGGCGGCACGTTCCTGGTGTTCAGCGACTACATGCGGCCCTCGGTGCGGCTGGCCGCCTTGATGGAGCTCCCGGTCACGTACGTCTGGACCCACGACTCGATTGGCCTCGGCGAGGACGGCCCGACCCATCAACCGGTCGAGCACGTGGCCTCGCTGCGCGCGATCCCCGGTCTTGACGTGGTGCGCCCGGCCGACGCAAACGAGACGGTCGCCGCTTGGCGCACCATCCTGGAGCAGCCCACGAGGCCGGCCGGGCTGGTCCTGACCCGGCAGAACGTCCCCACGTTCCCGCGCGGCGCGGACGGCTTCGCCACGACCGACGACGTGGCCAAGGGTGCCTACGTGCTCATCGACGCCGATGGAGGTCAACCCGACGTGGTGCTGATCGGCACCGGCTCGGAGGTCCAGCTCGCCGTGGAGGCGCGCGAACAGCTGGCCCGTTCCGGCGTCGCCGCGCGCGTCGTGTCGATGCCGTGCAAGGAGTGGTTCGACGCTCAGTCAGACGACTACCGCGACTCGGTGGTGCCGCCTGCGGTCCGGGCTCGCGTCTCGGTCGAGGCCGGCGTCTCCCAGGGCTGGCGCGACGTGGTCGGTGACGCCGGGCGCATCGTCGGGCTGGAGCACTTCGGCGCCTCCGCCGACTACGCGACGCTCTACCGCGAGTTCGGGATCACCAGCGACTCGGTGGCGCAGGCGGCCCGCGACAGCATCGCCGCCGCCGAACGCATCGGGGGCGGACCGGTGCCGGTGCACGCCCGGGCCTCCGGGCCGGTCGGCCCCGGCGACAACCCCGACGCACCCGATGCACCCGACGCCGGCAACGACCCCGCGTCCTAGTCCGAGGAGGACAACCATGAACGACCGTCTCACCGCACTGTCCGACGCCGGCGTCTCCATCTGGCTCGACGACCTGTCCCGCGAGCGCATCGCGTCGGGCAACCTGGCCGACCTGGTCAAGGGGTCCTCGGTCGTCGGCGTGACCACCAACCCGACGATCTTCGCCAGCGCGCTGTCGCATGGCGAGCGCTACAACGAGCAGGTTCGCCAGCTGGCTGCTGACGGTGCGTCCACGGCGGAGGCCATCTTGGCCCTGACCACGACCGATGTCCGCGACGCCTGCGACATCCTGGCGCCGGTGGCCGAGCAGACCGACGGTGTCGACGGGCGGGTCTCGATCGAGGTCGACCCCGCAGCCGCCCACGATACCGACGAGAGCGTCGCCCAGGCCAAGAAGCTGTGGTCGACGGTGGGCCGCGACAACCTGTTCATCAAGATCCCGGCGACCGTCGAGGGGATCGACGCGATCAGCGCCGTACTCGCCGAGGGGATCAACGTCAACGTCACGCTGATCTTCGCGCTCGAGCGCTACCGGGCCGTCATGGACGCCTACCTCAGTGGCCTGGAGCAGGCTCGGGACAACGGGCACGA
>JBBSGC010000048.1:0-13746 GCA_038254525.1 Propionibacteriales bacterium
CGTTCCAGCGCAACAACTCACGGACCGGCGGCCAGAAACTCACGGACCGGCGGCCAGAAACTCACGGACCGGCGGCTGTGGGAGGATGGGCAGTCGATCGCACGGAGGAGGACCGATGGGCAAGACCGGCCGCAAACGCCGTGCACGTCGCAAGAAGGGCGCCAACCACGGCAAGCGCCCCAACACCTGACGCACCGCGAACAGCTCCGCCACCGACACCGCGCCGGCAGCACGGTGGCGACCGATCAGGAGCTGGCCAGCCGCTCGACGATGCGCCTGGCCAGCGAACGCAGCACCGAGTCGCTGGCGACGTCCTGCGCCCAGAACCGCCAGGTGACCACCGCGACCCTGCTCCCCGACTCGGCGACCACCACGTACTGGCTGGCCACCGCAAAGCGGACCGCCTCGTCGGGAACGGTCTGTCGGTAGACGGTCGCCCCGTCGACGGCGGCCCCCGGCACCACCTCTCCCACCGGTGGGTGCGACACATGGGCCGCGGCCGCCATGCACGCCCGCACGTCGGCCGCCAGCCGGTCCCGCAGCTCGGATGCGGCCGCAGCCGTCCTGGCGTCGACCAAGGTCGACTCGACCAGGTCACCGGTGCTGCTTGGCGCCGCCACCAGGTCGACGGTCTGTCCACCCGGCACCATCGGTGTGCACGCGGACGGCCACCGCAACTTCGCCGGCACCGTGGTCACCGCCGCCCAGTGCGGTTCCTGGGTCCACGAACCGGCGATCGAGGCAGCGTCGGTGGTGGTGAGGAAGGCACCGGGCGGCACCGGAGGCGGGCTGATCGGTGTGTTGCTCCGGTCGGTGCCGGCCAGGGGCAGCAGGGCGGCTCCCACCCCCAGCAGCAGCGCTAGCACAGCCGCGGCGACGCCCACCTGGGTCACCTTGCGCCGGTGCGCCCGCGCATAGACGTCGGCCACGCCTGGAGCACGCAGCGGACCGCCCTCGAAGTCGGCGACGAGCCCGTCGAACCGCTCCTGCAGCACATCCCGCTCAGCCATGGTCAACCCTCGTCTCATCCACGGGCGGCGTCTCGGCGAGGATCGCGGCCAGGGCCACGCGTCCCCTGGACAGCCGCGCCTTGATCGTGCCCTCGGCGACGCCCTCGCTGACCGCGATCGCGGCGACCGACTGGTCCCCCAGGTAGTGCAGCGCCAGCGCCCTGCGCTGCGCCTCAGGCAGCCGGTGCAGCGCGGACACCAGGGCGACCGAGTCGCCGCTCGGTTCGGGCACCGCTGCCCGCGCCGCCTCCCCGCGCAACCGCAACATTGCGCGGGTGGCCACCGTCGCCCGGCGCCAGCGACTTGTCGACAGGTTGTGGGCCACATGCATCACCCACGCGACCGGTTCGTCGTAGCGGCTCACCGTCTGCCAGCGCGGCCACAACCGCGCGTACGCCTCCTGGGTGATGTCTTGCGCCTCGGCGACGTCGCTGCAACAGGAGTACGCGTGGGCCAGCACCCGCCGGTAGCTGGCCGTGTAGAACTCCGAGAACGCGTCCTCGGCAGTCACCACGGTCACGATGTCCCCCTCCGTCACCTCCTACCACGCGGGACGCGGGCGGCAGGTTGCGACGAGCGCCGATCAGCGACGCGGCTCCACCCCGGCGTCGTCGTTGAAGCGGATCTGCACCTGCACCGAACGGATCGACAACAGCACCCGCTCACGCAGCGGCTTCGGCGCCTGCTCGCAGCACGAACGGGCGACCAGTGACTTCACTAGGCGGTCCAGGTCGTAGGCCTGCAGGCAGGGCGCACACTCGTCGAGGTGCTGGCGGATGTCGGAGCAGCTGGCATCGTCGATCTCTGAGTCGAGGAACAGGTAGAGCTTGGCCAGGACCTCGTCACACTCGTGGTCGGGCGCCGATCCGCAACCCATCACCGATCGCCCGCCGCCACGGCCATCCCCCGACCACGCGCGTAGTCGGACAGCATCTCGCGCAGCTGCCGGCGTCCGCGGTGCAGCCGCGACATCACCGTGCCGATGGGCGTGCCCATGATCTCCGCGATCTCCTTGTAGGGGAAACCCTCGACATCGGCGAGGTAGACGGCCAGCCGGAAGTCCTCGGGGAGCGCCGCCAGCGCGTCCTTGACGTCGGAGTCGGGGAGGTGCTCCAAAGCTTGCATCTCGGCGGACTTCAGCCCCGCGCCGGTATGCGACTCGGCCGCGGCCAGCTGCCAGTCCTCGATCTCCTCGGTCATCTGCTGAAGGGGCTGGCGCTGCTTCTTGCGGTAGGAGTTGATGTAGGTGTTGGTCAGGATCCGGTAGAGCCAGGCCTTGAGGTTGGTGCCCGGCTTGAATTGGTGGAAGGCGTTGAACGCCTTGGCGTACGTCTCCTGCACGAGGTCCTCGGCGTCGGCCGGGCTACGGGTCATGCGTAGCCCCGCGCCATAGAGCTGGTCGAGGAACGGGAGCGCATCGCGCTCGAACCGCGCGTTGCGCTCCTCGGCGGTCTCGCTTGCGACGTCGACCGGCTCGTCCTGGGACGCCTGCGGGGCGAGGTCATCGGGGTCTGTCATCACGGCCCAGCCTAGCGGGGGCCGCTGACGGTCGCCGGTGCTTCGAGTCGGTGGCACGACCCAGGCAAGCATGTCCTCGAGGGCCGGGAACCGGGCCAGCACGGGTCTCCTCTGCGGACGATCGACGCTGCGATGCGGACGCCGGACTCAACCGCGTGCCGTGACCCGATGTTCCCCGGTGCCGCAGATCAGGCCGGCGCCAGCAGCGCGCGGACCCACGTCGTGACCGCTCCGACCACTGCGTCCAAGGCCGCTCCCTGCGTCCCCAACCGTCGGGGCACCCCGAAGGAGTGGTCGGCGTCTTGCACCGCCACCAGCGTCGTGCCTGGCGGGAACTCCTGCGGCGTGCCGAAGCTGTCGCGCTCCCCCTGCACCACGAGCAGCGGCACCCGAGCGCCCGCGAGCTCGGCAACCCGCGAACGCTCGGGACGTCCTGGCGGGTGGAGCGGGAAGGCCAGCGCCACCACCCCTGCCGCCCCCAGGGACCGGGCGGTCCGACACGCCACCCGAGCGCCGGCGCTGCGCCCGCCGACGACCATCGGCGTCCGTGACCGCAGCTGGCCGGCGACTGTGACGAAGCCCTCGTCGAGGGCCGCCGGTGCCACTGCTACCCCCCTGCCGGCAACCCGCCAGGGTTGCTCGACCAGCGCGACGGTGATGCCGACCCGCGGCAGCCGGGTGGCCAGCGCCTGCAGGTCGACCGCCTCCAGGCCACCTCCGGCGCCATGGGTCAATGCCAGCGTCGCCCACGGCCGCTCCGCCCTGCGCTGCACGAGCCGTGCCGGACCCCGTGGTGTCTCGATGATCCGCCGGTCGACCACGGCCTAGCCGTCGACGGGCTCGAGGTCGATCGGCTGCACCAGCTCAGCCCCCGCGTTGCGCACGTCGTTGACCGCGGTCGAAACCGGATACGCCTCCAGTAGCCCCGCGGCTGCAGGGACCAGCAGGGCGAGCAGCTCCTCGGGGTCAGACCGGGCGGGGTCCAGCCAGGCGGCCCGCCGCTCGCGCTCGACGAGCAGCGGCATCCGGTCGTGGAGGTGGCCCAGATCATCCGCGGCGCGGGTGGTGATCACGGTCGTGGTCCACACGAACGCGTCGCGGTGGTCCTCCGGCACCTCCTTGTCTCGCCAGATCTCGTAGAGCCCGGCCATCGCGAGCACGCCGCCGTCGCGGGGCCGGATGAAGAACGGCTGCTTGACCGGCTTGCCGCTCTTGCCGGTCCGCGACGTGGCGTACCACTCGTAGTAACCGTCCGCGGGCAACAGGGCGCGTCGAGAGGCGAAGGCCTTGCGGTAGGCCGGCTTGTCGGCGACGGTCTCCATCCGCGCGTTGATCATCTTGTTGCCGATCTTGGCGTCCTTGGCCCACCAGGGCACCAGACCCCAGCGGGCGGTGATCAGCCGGCGCTCGGGAGCGGCGTCTCGCTCACCAGGCGGATGGCGCTCCACGACGACCGGCACGTCTTTGGTCGGCGCAACGTTGAAGTCGGGCTCGAACACGCCCCGCACGTCGACGCGCTCGATCTCGAACTCCTCGACAAGATCCTCCGGTGACTGGCTCGCCGCGTAGCGCCCACACATGCGGCGAAGCCTGGCACACGCCCCCGACCGTCGGCGCGCTAGCATCGCCGCCACAGGCACTGACGAGGACGAGTAGGCGCCCGACCCCGGAGCACAGAGAGCCGCCGGCTGCTGCGAAGGCGGACTCCGGACCCGCGCCGAAGACATCTCCGAGCCCGATGGAACAACGAGGTCGACCGCGCGCCCGCGGCGACGAAGGTGTGGTGGCACCGCGAGTCCCCGCTCGCCCACACCTCCCGGGACCGATCTCGTCCGGAGGTGCCTCCCATGAGCAGTCCCCCCGTCCGTACTCTGGCGCGTGACCTGGCCCGGCACGTCGACCGCCAGGTCACGCTTCAGGGATGGGTCCACCGGCGGCGTCGGCTGGCCGCCATCACCTTCCTGGTCCTGCGCGACCGGACCGGTCTGGCGCAGGTCGTGGTCAGGGACGCCGCGCCGCGGGCCCTGCTCGACACGCTCGGGGAGGAGACCGTGGTGGCGGTCACGGGCACCGTAGTCGCCAACGAGGCGGCGCCCGGCGGCGTGGAGGTGGTTGACCCGAGCGTCGAAGCGCTCGGCGATCCGGCCGACACGCCCGCCGTGGAGCTGTGGCGGCCGTCCCTGCAGGCCAACCTGCCGACGCTGCTCGACCAGGCGGCCACCACCTGGCGGCACCCACGCAGGCAGGCCGTCTGGCTGCTCGCCGCAGCCAGCCTGCGCGGCTTCCGCGACACCCTCGACGCCGCCGGCTTCGTGGAGATCGCGACCCCCAAGCTCGTCGGCAGCGCGACCGAATCCGGCGCCAACGTGTTCGCTCTCGACTACTTCGGCCGCCCCGGCTACCTGGCGCAGTCGCCGCAGTTCTACAAGCAGACGATGGTCGGGGTGTTCGAGCGGGTCTACGAGGTGGCACCGGTCTTCCGCGCCGAGCCGCACGACACCGTCCGCCACCTCGCCGAGTACGTCTCGCTCGACGTGGAGCTGGGCTTCATCCGCGACCACCGAGACGTACTCGCCGTGCTGCGCGACGTGCTGGCCGGCATGGTGGACGCGATCCGCGAGTCCGCGGGTGACGCCGTGGAGCTGCTTGGCACCAACATGCCGCAGGTGCCGGCGTCGATCCCGGTCGTGCACTTCCGCGACGCCTTGGAACTGGTCGGCGCCGACCCGGAGGAGAAGGACCTCGCGCCCGAGCACGAACGCGCACTGGGCTCCTGGGCGCTCGCCGAGCACGGCAGCGACTTCCTCGCCGTCGAGGGCTATCCCAGCCGCAAGCGGCCCTTCTACACCTCCCCGCAGCCCGACGACCCGACGTGGTCGAACTCTTTCGACCTGATCTTCCGCGGCCTGGAGCTCGTCAGCGGCGGTCAGCGCCTGCACCGCTACGACGACTACGTGAGGGCCCTCGCCGAGCGTGGTGAGCCCATCACCGGGTACGAGAGCTACCTCGACGTCTTCCGGCGGGGGATCCCACCGCACGGCGGCTTCGCGATCGGTCTCGAGCGCTGGACGGCCCGGCTCGTCGAGGCGGACAACGTGCGCGAGACCACCTTGTTTCCCCGCGACCTGCACCGGATCAGCCCGTAGCCGACCGGGGCCTTCTCGCCGCACCCTGTCGCAAACGGACGCGGACACGGTAGAAAGGCCCCATGACCCTGTTGCGAGCAGTTGCCCGACCGATGTTGGCCTCGACGTTCGTCGTCGGCGGCCTCAATGCTGTGCGGAACGCGCCGACGATGGCTCCCAAGGCCAAGCCGGTGGCGGACAAGATTGTCGGGTTGGTCAAGCAGCTGGCCCCAGGCGCGCCGATCCCGACCGACACCACGTCGCTGGTCCGGCTCAACGGTGCCGTGCAGCTGATCGGCGGGGCGATGCTCGCCACCGGTCACCTGCCGCGGCTGTCGTCGCTGCTGCTCGCCGGCTCGCTGGTCCCCACCACGGCCGCCGACAACGCGTTCTGGAAGGCGTCGGACCCCACCTCCAAGCAGCAGCTGCGAGTGCTGTTCCTGAAAAACGTAGCGGTGGTCGGCGGCCTGTTGATGGCCAGCCTCGATCCGGACCCGCACAAGAAGGTGCTCGTGCTGCGCGCCAAGGACAAGGCGGTCGCCGCCAAGGACCGGGCGCTGGAGCTCGCGCCGGGGTCCTGAGGACGCTGGAGGCGATGCGTCCGGCCGAGACCCGCGCCACCTGGGCGGCGCCCCGGCGGCGTCGTCCGGTCGACGCGACGGTACGGCTGCCGGGCTCCAAGTCGTTGACGAACCGGGCGCTGGTTCTCTCGGCACTCGCCGAAGGGCCTTCGCGGATCACCGGCCCGCTCCGGGCCCGGGACACCGAGCTCATGGCGCAGGGCCTTCGGGAGCTCGGCACGGGGGTCGACGAGGTCGGCGATGCGTGGGTGGTGACCCCGGCGCCGCAGCTGCGCGGACCCGGGACCATCGACTGCGGGCTGGCCGGCACCGTCATGCGGTTCGTGCCACCTGTCGCCGCGCTGGCCGTGGGGCGAGTCGCCTTCGACGGGGACCCCCAGGCGCGGACCCGACCGATGGGAGCAGTTGTCGATGCCCTGCGCGCGCTCGGTGTCGACGTCGACGACGGCGGCCGCGGCACGCTCCCGCTCTGGCTGAGGGGGGTCGGCTCGGTCACCGGCGGTCCGGTGAGCATCGACGCTGCCGGCTCCAGCCAGTTCGTCTCGGGCCTGCTGCTCGCCGGGGCCCGCTACTCGGCCGGTGTCGACATCCAACACGTCGGCACGCCAGTCCCTTCACAGCCGCACATCGACATGAGCGTCAGCCAGCTGCGCGCCCGCGGCGTCGAGGTGGACGACTCCGCGGCCAACCGCTGGGTGGTCGGCCCCGGGCCGATCGCCGCGCTGGACACCCAAGTCGAGCCGGACCTGTCCAACGCGGCTCCCTTCTGCGCCGCGGCCCTCGTCACCGGCGGACGGGTCCGGGTGCGCGACTGGCCCGAGCAGACCGACCAGGCCGGCGACGAGCTGCGCGTCATCTTGTCGCTGATGGGCGCCGAGGTCGCCCGCGACGGGGCCGACCTCGTCGTGACCGGACCGGACACGGTTCGTGGAGTCACCGTCGACCTGCACCGCGCCGGTGAGCTCACCCCGGTGGTCGCGGCGCTCTGCGCGCTGGCCGACTCCGCCTCCGAGCTGACCGGCATCGCGCACCTGCGTGGCCACGAGACGGACCGGCTGGCGGCGATCGCCACCGAGGTCAACAGGCTCGGTGGCTCGGTCACCGAGCTCGACGACGGGCTGCGGATCGAACCCGCGGCGCTGCACGGCGGGAGCTTCGACAGCTATGCCGACCACCGGATGGCCCAGGCCGGCACGGTGCTCGCCCTGGCCGTCGACGGGATCCGGGTGGACGACATCGAGACGACGCTCAAGACCTTCCCGGGCTTCCCCGTGGCCTGGCTGAGCTTCGTCTCATGAGCAACCGCTACGACGAGGACAACCACGAACGCTACGACCGACCCAGGCGGCGCACCCGCCCGCGTACGAAGGAGCATCCGGCGCACGTCGACGCGGTTGTCGGCCGCGTCGTCACGGTTGACCGCGGGCGCTACACGTTGCTGTTCGACGAGGCGCGGACGGTCACTGCGATGAAGGCGCGCCAGCTGGGCCGGCAGAGCGTTGTGGTCGGCGACGAGGTCCGCGTGGTGGGCGATGTCACCGGCGACACGGGGAGCCTGGCCCGCGTGGTGGAGGTTGTGCCACGGCGTACGGTGCTTCGCCGTACCGCCGACGATGACGATCCGGTGGAGCGGGTCGTGGTCGCCAACGCCGACCAGCTGGTCGTCGTCACCGCGCTCGCCGACCCTCCGCCGCGGCCTCGGCTGATCGACCGCTGCCTGGTCGCCGCCTACGACGCCGGGATGGACCCGCTGATCTGCCTCACCAAGGCCGATATCGGGGACCCCGCCGAGCTGCTGGCCGCCTACCAGCCGCTCGGAGTGCCGATGCTGGTCACCGCACAAGGTGCCGAGGACCTCGAGCTGGTGCGCGCGCGGCTGGTCGACCGGGTCAGTGTGCTGGTGGGGCACAGCGGGGTCGGCAAGTCCACCCTGGTCAACGCGCTGGTGCCCGGTGCTTTGCGGGTGACCAGCTCGGTCAACGAGGTGACCGGCCGGGGCCGGCACACCTCGACCTCTGCCTACGCGCTGGCGCTGCCCTTCGGGGGCTGGATCGTCGACACACCGGGGATCCGCTCGTTCGGGCTGGCCCACGTTGATCCCGACTCCGTGCTCGCGTCGTTCAGCGATGTCGCGCAGGTGGCCCGGGACTGCCCACGGGGTTGTACGCATGCCGCCGATGAGCCGCAGTGCGCCTTGGACCGGGCGGTCGGCGACGGTGCCCTCGACCCGGCGCGGGTGGAGTCGCTTCGCCGGCTGCTGGCCAGCCGCGAGCCGTACAGCGGCGACTGACCCGAGGTCACTGGCTCCCCGCGCCGGCGGCGGGCGCGTAGGAGATCGTGCCGCCTGGGTTCCAGACCGCCCTTGCGCCGGAGTCACCCACCCGGTAGGTCCACACGCCGACGACCACCGCCCCGATGACCAGCAGCGCCGACAGGCCGACGGTGAGCGCACCCCTAGATGCGGAATCGGCCGCCCGGCCTCGTGGGCGACCCGCGAGGAACGCCGCGGCCACGGCCAGCACCGCGTAGCCGATCACGATGTAGAACAGCTGGTTGGCGAGCTGTTGATGCCGATTGACCAGATCCAGCACCTCTCCGCCGAGGCCCCCCGCGAACTGGCCACCGACGTTTCGCAGCGCCTGACCGCTCTGCCGGGCCACGAACGTGGCGACCACGGCGGCCAGGGCGACCAGCGGCAACGGCAACCGGCTCCACGACCGCAGGCGCGGCACCACGAACAAGACCCCCAACAGCGCCGACAACGGCACCAGCACCACCACCGCATGCACCGCCAGCGCGTGTACCGGAAGACCGTTGATCGTGTTGAACATGCGTACTCCAGGAAGGGTCAGGCGCGCGGTGGACGGGTGCGGGTATCGCTCGGCCAGGGTAGAGACCTGGACCAGAGCCTCCATGAGAACCCGGTGACCCGGCTGGGCCGTCGAGGTCCCAGGACGGGCCCGCGGTGAGCAGTAGCCTGACGCGGGTGGCTTCCTCGTTCACCGACGACCTGCGCCTGGCCCTGTTGCTGGCCGACGACGCGGACTCGCTCACGATGGACCGCTTCCGCGCCCTGGATCTGCGGGTCGCCATCAAGCAGGACCTGAGCCCGGTGACCGATGCCGACGAGGCGGTTGAGGTCATGGCTCGACGCACGCTCGGGCGGGCTCGCCCCCGGGATGCGGTTCACGGCGAGGAGCAGGGACCGTCGGGCTGGGGACCGCGGCGCTGGGTCGTCGACCCGATCGACGGCACCAAGAGCTTCATGCGGGGCGTGCCGGTATGGGCGACGTTGATCGCGCTCATGGTGGAGGACGAGGTGGTCGTCGGGTGCATCTCGGCTCCCGCGCTCGGCCGGCGCTGGTGGGCCAGCTCCGGCGGTGGGACGTGGACCGGTCGGTCGCTGATGTCGGCTCGGCGGTGCCAGGTGTCGGAGGTGGACGACATCGCCGACGCGTCGCTGTCGTACTCCTCACCCGGGGGGTGGGACGACATCGGCCGCGGTGCGGGCTTCACGACGCTGACCCGCCGGTGCTGGCGCAGCCGGGCCTACGGCGACTTCTGGTCCTTTGCGCTCGTCGCCGATGGCGCGGTGGACATCGCCGCCGAGCCGCAGCTCGCGCTGCATGACATGGCCGCCCTCGACGTCGTCGTGCGCGAGGCGGGCGGCTGCTTCAGCGGCCTCGACGGCCGGCCCGGCCCGCTTGGGCACAATGCGTTGGCCACCAACGGCCGGCTGCACGACGCCGCGATGGCGTTCCTCGGGCACTTCCCGGACGACCCGCCGCCTGCGGACCGGCGATCCAGCAACGTGCGGACCCTCGGCTCGCGCCAGCGCCCGGCGGAGTGAGCCGCCGTGGCTGGCGCTTCGCGCGGTCACTGGGGTCCCCCACGCTGAACCTATTGGTGTAGGGGTCCCCCGTGACCGTCATGGAGTGGCGTGGGCTTCCCCAGTGGCCGCCGGCGCCGGCAGATGTTCTAGGTTGCGCACGGACGAGGACAGCAACGTGGCCAGGCCGACCAGGACGAAGATGGCCGTGCCGGCGAGCACCACGGTGCGCTGACCGAGCAGGTGCGTGAGCGGCCCGACCAGCAGCTCCCCGATGGGGATCGCGACGAACGAGCCGAGCGCGTCGTAGGACGCCACCCGCGAGAGCACCGGACCGGGCACATGCTCCTGCAACGCGGTCGACCACCCGATGCCGAACACCTCGGTCCCGGCACCGGACAGCAACGCCGCCGCAACCAGGGGAAGCACGCGAGGCGAGATGCCCAGCAACAGCATCGGAGCGCCGATCCCCAGCGCACCGATCATGCCCGCCCGCAGGGGGAACCGGATCGTGACCCGCAGCAGCACCAGGCTGGCGACCAGGAACCCGACGGCCTCCGCGCTGAGCACCAGACCCCAGGCGTCCTCCCCGATCGTCGCCTTCGCGATCGTCGGCCCCAGCGTCGCCCAGACCCCGGCGAAGATCATGTTCATGACACCGAAGGCAGCGACGACCACCCACACCCACGTACGCGCGGTGAACTCCGTCCAGCCGACGCGCAGGTCGCGCAGCATCGAGGACGAGGCCGCCGCGAGCGCGGTCGGCAGCGCCAGGCGGCTCATGCACAGCGCAGCTACTGCGTAGGTGACCGCGTCGACTGCGATCGCCCAGCCCGCTCCGACGGTCACGACCAGCACGCCGGCCACGCTCGGTCCGGCGATGTAGGCGGCGTTGCGGCTGAACGCCAGCATCGCGTTTGCCTGCTGCAGCTCGTTGCGCGGGACGACCTGCGGCACGACGCCCTGCAGTGCGGGGAAGGTGAAGGCGACGATGACGCCGTTGGCGAACTCGAGCACGGCGAGCATCCACAGCTGCGCCTGACCGGTGATCAGCAGGACCGCCACTGCGCCCTGGGTCAGCGCAGCCCCGAGGTGGGAGAGCCGCAGGACCGTGCTGCGCGAGAACCGGTCGGCGACCACCCCGCCGAGCAGCATGAACGCCGCCATCGGGATGCTGTGTGCGGCCAGCACGATGCCTAGGTCGCCCGCCCGGTTGCTCACCTCCAGGACACCGAAGACCAGCGCGACACCGGCCAGGGAGCTGCCGAACAGCGAGACGGTGCGCGCGCTGTAGAACCATCGGAAGTCGCGGTCGCGCAGCGGCGCGAGCGAGGCAGGCAGGTTCACCGCTGGCACCAGGCGAGTACGCGCGGGGCGACGAGCAGCGCCGCCAGGTCGAACCAGCCGTACCCGCCGGCCGCCCCCGACGGCGGGTTGCCGATGGGGATCCAACCGGTGGGGTCGTGCGGCTGCCAGGTCCAGGTGCCGAGGGAGGTGCCGACCAGCTCGAGATAGGTCACGACGACGAAGGCCCCGATGTAGAGCGGCCGGGATGGCCCCCAGCGCAGGAAGCCGATGAGGCAGCCGAACCAGAAGGCGCCCAGGACGTCGGTGCGCGGGCCCAGCAGCAGCCCCCACGTCGCGTACGCACCGCCGACCACGACCACCGCGGTCAGGCAGGCACGCAGGTGCGTCCGGACCAGCGTCGAGCGGCCGATGCCGAGGGCGGCGAGGTAGACCAGCCCGTGCCCCGGTGGTACGTAGGAGGCGACGTTGTCGAATCGGTAGGTGTAGACCCCCAGCAGTGGCGCGAACGTGTACTCGACGGCGGTCGCGAACGCCACGACCACGCCGGTCTGCACGCGTACCAGCGGCGACTCGCGACTCAGCACCAGCGCGAGCAGCGCCCAGGTGAGTCCGCCGAGGACCCGTTGACGGGTCAGCGAGCCGTGCGCGTCAAACGCAAGCACAACGGTGATCCAGCCCATGACCAGCATGGCGAGGCCGGGGCCGACCTCGGCCTCCAACGCCAGGCGGCGTGCCAGCAGCGGCGCCTCGGCGGTGCGGTTCGGCCGGGTCAGCGTCACCCGCTCATCCTCGCAGCAACGCTTCGGTCGGGGCTGACCGTGGCTCCCTGCCTGGGCGCTACGGTGAGGACTCGCACCCTGTTCAGGGAGGGAGAGGCTCATGCGCATCAGTGACGTGCTGCACGCCAAGGGCAGTGCTGACGTGGTGACGATCCGACCGGACGCGGCCGTACGTGAGCTGCTCGTCGTGCTGTCGGACCACAACGTCGGCGCGCTCGTGGTCAGCGAGGACGGGGTCCGCCCCGTCGGCATCGTCTCCGAACGTGACGTGGTGCGCCGGCTGTTGCAGGGTGACGACGTGCTCGACCGGGACGTCGCCTCGATCATGACCGTCGACATCCGTGCTTGTCAGCCCGACGACAGCCTCGACGACCTGATGCGGCTGATGACCGAGCACCGGGTGCGCCACGTCCCGGTCGTCACCGAGGGCCGCCTGGCCGGCATCATCAGCATCGGGGACGTGGTCAAGGTCAAGATGAGCGAGCTGCAGTTCGAGCGCGACCAGCTCAACTCCTACGTTGCGGGAGCGCAGTAGCAGCTGCCGGACCAGCAGCAGGCGCAGCCGTACGGTGGGGGCGTGACCGCCGTCCTCGACTCGATCCTCTCGGTCGACGCGGTGGTGGTCTGCCTGGTCGTCGGCCTGCTGGTCTTCGCCGAGGACGCGCTGTTCGTGGGCTTCTTGCTGCCCGGCGAGACGGTCGCGATCCTCGGTGGCGTGGCGGCCAGCATGGGCCACGTCAACGTCTGGCTGATCGGGGCCGTCGTGGTGCTGGCCGCAATCGCGGGCGACACCGTTGGCTTCGAGATCGGCGCCCGCTTCGGACCCCGGCTGCTCAACGGGCGGCTGATGAGCCGGCACGTCGACCGGCTCGATAGGGCGCGGGCGCTGCTCGTGCAACGGGGCATGGTCGCGGTCTTCCTGGGCCGGTTCGTCGCGTTCTTCCGGGCCACGATGCCCGGGCTGGCGGGCCTGTCGGGCATGCCGTACGCACGGTTCGCGATCGCCAACGCCACCGGCGGGTTCGTGTGGGGCATCGGCGTGGTGCTGATCGGGTACCTCGCGGGCAGCTCTTATGAGGCGGTGGCCGGCAAGGTCGGCCGGCTGACCGCGATCGTGGTCGTGGCGGTAGCCGTCGCCGGTCTGGTCGGCTGGCACCTGCGACGCAGACGCGAACCCGTGGCGTAGGCCGGCATCAGTCGCAGTGACCCTGCGGTGTCCATGAGCTCGAGACGACGTAGCTACCCGGTACGGCGGCGTCGACCTCGGTCCAGCCGCCAGGCCCCGGGCGCAGGCAACCGGCCGGCCCGTCCAGGGTGAGCCACCTGCTCCACACCAGCTTGACCGGCACCGGCCCGCTCCGGGACACGTGGAAGCTCACCTGCGTGGCCGTCGAGTCGACCAGCGTCGCGGCGGGCCCGACCAGACCGGGCGCACCTGTCACCGCGTAGAGGTGCCATTCACTGTCGCTCCACAGCGACCGCAGATAGGGCAGGCCGGACAGCACGAGCGCCTGCTCGGCATACGCCGGCCAGTCCGGCCGCCCGTCGGCCACGGCGACGTAGCTCACCCCGTGACTGACCAGCCAGTCCCGATAG
>JBBSGC010000049.1:0-13543 GCA_038254525.1 Propionibacteriales bacterium
GCTCCCCCGGGCTGACCCGACTGGCCATGACCGCCACCGCGCACTGCCTCACCGGCTGCGCAATCGGGGAGATTCTCGGCATGGTCATCGGCACCGCCGCCGGTCTGTCCAATGCGGTCACCATCGGGTTGTCGATCCTGCTCGCGTTCTTCTTCGGCTACGCGCTGACTGTGCGCGCGGTGCTCAAGACCGGACTGGCCCTGGCGGCCGCGTTGCCCATCGCCTTCGCCTCCGACACGGTCTCCATCGCCGTCATGGAAGTCATCGACAACGCGATCGTGGTGGCGGTCCCCGGTGCCATGGACGCCGGACTCACCAGCCTGCTGTTCTGGGGCAGTCTGCTGGTCTCCCTCGCTGTCGCGTTCGTGGTCACCGTCCCGGTCAACCGCGCCCTGATCAGCCGGGGCAAGGGGCACGCCGTGGTCCACGGCCTGCACATGAACTAGCCGCATCTGCACAACCGCGCAACCCCCAGCCCTCCTCCCGTCCCCGGTCCCACCTCAGGAGCACACCGAGATGCCTTCGTCCTTCGCCGCCTTTCCCGGCGGTCGGCTAGCCGCACTGGCCGTGACCGCCGGCCTTGTCGTCGCTCTGGCGGCCTGCGGCAACAACGACCCCAGCACCGGCGCCGCCGTCGGCAGCTCTCCGCCATCCGCCACCACCTCGACAGCGGGCGAGCACATCGCAGCCGACGTCACGTTTGCGCAGATGATGATCCCGCACCACCAGCAGGCCATCCAGATGGCAGCGTTGGCTGCCGCTCGGGCCGCCGATCCGCAGGTCAAGGCGCTGGCTGAGCAGATCGAGGCGGCTCAGGATCCGGAGATCACCACGATGAAGAGCTGGCTGTCCGGTTGGGGGGAGCCCACTGTAGCCGCAGGCATGAACGAGAGCATGGGCCACGGCATGGACGGGATGATGAGCGACGCCGACATGGCCAAGCTCACCAGCCTGTCCGGGGGCGCGTTCGACCGAGAGTTCCTCATCATGATGACTGCGCACCACCGCGGCGCGATCGAGATGGCGAAGACCGAACGGGCCAGCGGCAGCTACGGCCCGGCCAAGGAGCTCGCCACGAGCATCATCCGCACCCAGGCCGCGGAGATCGAGAAGATGAGGACGCTGCTTCAGCAGGTGTGACTGCGAACGTCGCAGGCGCCTCGTCGTTCGACCGTGGCTCCTACTGGGGAGCGGAGCTGTCGGGAACACAGTCGCTGGCCGGCCCCGACTGGTTGTGGTAGCCAGGAGCGCAGTCGACCATCCGATCAGCCTGGTGCCCACAGCCCGATGATTCCAGGAGGACGAGCAGGGCTGCGGCGCCCACCGCGAAGACCTTGTGCATGCTGCTAGGACGTCCGCTCCAGTCGGACGGTTCCCGGAAACTCTCCGGCCAAGCAAAACCGCGGGGATGGGCGGCGCTAGAAACCCGCGTCGAGGCGCCAGCGGAGCTGCAGCTCCTCAGTGAGCGCCTGCCGGACCGCGGTAATGGACAGCGAGTGCGCGAGTGCTTCTGGCTCCGGGAGCAGTGGGGATGCGAGCCGGCGCAGCAGGTCCGGCTGGGACAACAACGGCAGCGGGACGCCGCCGCGGCCCAGGACTCCCCAGTGCGAGACGTACACCTGCGCCCGTTTGGCAGCCGCGTCCGCAAGGGCGCCGCGGCCAAGCCGCACCGGCAGGTCGAGCACAGTCCGGTGGTAGTTGGGCTCCGTGGCATCCACTGCAGCAACCTGCTCGACGGTCAGCCAGAGCAACGTACGTCCGATGCTCGCAGTCGACGTCACCAGCCGGTGCGGTGCGGCCGCGATGTAACCGCCGGGGCTCACGTGCGCCGAGTGCCCGACACCCATCCCCTCGACCGTGCACGGCTCGAACGGCACGGTCGGATCGACGCCGGAGCCCACCAGCTTGCGCCACAGCACCTGCGGCGCGGCGTTGCTGCCGATCGCGACGACCGCCAGGCGGTCCGCGCGGACTGCACCTACTGGTGGCTGCGACACCACCGGTGCAGATGACCCGCCGAGCACGCCTCGTCGAGGCCACCGCGCGTCCCACCACGGATAGTCCAGCGGCGCTTCGCGCACGCCGATCACCACTGGCCGATCGTCTCCTGGTTGGCCGGCTCGGACAAGCCGCCGCAGGCACTGCTCGGACCGGTCTGGTCCTGCGGGTCTGGTCCTGCGGGTTTGGTCTGGTGCGGCATCGTTGGCGCATGTCCGCCCCAGCCGCTGACCTGACCCGGGACCGCCAGAGCCCCGGTCGACCGCCCACCGGTGCACCCGGTCGGCTACGGCTGCTGACGGTGACCGCACTGACCGTCATCGGCTCCGTGACCGTGCTGGTCGGGCTGGCCGCCGTCGCCCTGCAAAGCGCCTCGGGGCAGCGGCTGGACGCTCGCGCCATGAACTCCGTGGACGGCTCGTCGCACACGGTGCTCACGCTCTTGACCGGCCTGGGCACCATCTCGATAGGCACTGCTGGAGTGGGGGTCGCGCTCTGCGTCGCGCTCGCGCTGCTTCGGGGCCGCCGGCTTCACGCAGCCGGCGCGGTGGTGCTGGTGGCGGGGGCAAGTCTGGCGACCGAGCTGCTGAAGCACGCCGTCCTCCGTCGTCCCGATCACGGCTTCGGCATCAACAACAGCTTTCCCAGCGGCCACACCACCGTGGTGGTCTCGCTGGTCCTCGCCGCACTGCTCGTCGCGCCGGAGGTCGCCCGGCTGCCGATCGCGGTGGCCGGCACCGCGGCAGCGACTGTGACCGGTGCCTCCACCGTGGTCGCCAACTGGCACCGACCGAGCGACGTGCTCGCCGCCCCGTTCGTCGCGCTCGCCTGGGGAGCGCTGGTCGTCCTGGTCCTCGGTTGGTGCCGACCGGCCCCGCAACGAGGACGACCTCGCGCCGGCCACGGGCTGGTCTCGGCCACCCTGGAGCTGTCCGGAGCCGCACTCGCTGGTGCGGCGCTGATCCTGCTCGGGGTGCGTCCGGACGCCGGCTGGTCCGACCTACGGCTGGCAGCGGAGATGCTGCTCCTGGTCGGTCTCACCTGCGCGGTCTGCATCGGCGGTTTCAGCCGGCTCAGCGCGCGCTTCGTCGCCTGACCACGGCGTCGGCATGCCCCGGACGGGATCTCGAGACATCTGGGTTGCTCCGGCGACCACGTCGTCACGACATCCGTGTGGCAACGCAGGCGCAGACTGGGCTCATGGGCAGCCCGCAGCACGTGGTCATCGCCATCGCGGCCGCCTTGGGACTCGCGTACGCGGTGCTGCTGCTGCTGCTGGTCGTGGCCCGACCCGACGGAACCTCGATCCGCGAGACCTTGCGGCTGCTGCCCGACGTCGTACGCCTGGTCCGCCGGCTCGCCGGTGACGCAACGCTGCCACGCGGGGTGCGGCTGCGGCTGTGGCTGCTGCTGCTCTATCTCGCGTCGCCGATCGACGTGGTGCCGGACTTCGTGCCGGTGCTGGGCTATGCCGACGACGTGGTCGTGGTGGTGCTGACCCTTCGGGGAGTGATCCGCCGGGCCGGGCCGGAGGCGCTGCAGCGGCACTGGCCGGGCACCGCCGACGGGCTGGCGACGTTGCATCGCGTGCTCGGTCTGCGCCCGCTGCCCGACTGATCACCGGCGGCCGGTTATGGGCAGGGCATCGCTCGCTCAGCGACGCCGCAGCACCTTGTGGGTCCCGTCACACCATGGTCTTGATGACGACTTGCCGCATCGGCACACCGCTACGACCGGCCGCTCGACCGGCACGGTGCGGCCGTCCTCGTCGCGCACCGTGTCGGCGCCGCGCAGCAGGATCGGCCCGTCGGGGCACAAGATCACCTCGACCTCACGACCTGGACGTGAGCGGCTGCGGCGCAAGATGTCGGCCGGCTCGATCATGCGCTGAGATTCTGGAGTCCTGGCGGTGCGCCGTGCAGCGACGACAACCCGGCCTGCCAGGCCGACAGCAGCTGCTCGGCCAGCAGCACGTCGAGCAGCAGGCAGGTCACCGCGCCGAACACGATGTCGGGCTCGAGCTCCGGCTCGGACAGCGCCAGCGCTTGGCAGACGGCGCGGATCGCCAGCTGCTCGTGCACGGCGTCAGCCACGACGTGTTCGTCGAAGTAGTGGGCAGCCGCCTCACCGAAGCCCAGGCGTCGCAGGCCGCTGGCCACCTGGCGGCTCGGCAAGGAGCTGGTCGCCTCGAACGCCCCGAGATGGCCGACCGCCGCGCCGCGCAACCTTCGGTGCAGGCCGAACAGCGACATCACGTTGCTGTGCGCCAGCGTCACCGCCGGCACCCGGTCGAGGTAGCCGCCGACCTCGCCGGACAGGCCGCAAGCGGCCATCGTCTGGGCGTAGAGGTCGGCGTGCAACCGGTCGTGCCGGCCGGCGCCGTACTCGTCGAACTGGATCTCGACCAGCGCGGCCTTGATCCGACCGGTGATCCGCGGGATCGCCCAAGTGTGCGGATCAGCCTCCTTGAGGTGGTAGACGCTGGCGTGGACGAGGAACTCCTGTAGCTGCCACCGCTCGGCCTCGCGGTGCATGAAGCGCGCCAGCGAGGGGCCGGGATAGGTCTCGGTCAGCTCGAACAACCGCTCGGCGAGCGGACCGTCGGCGTCGAGCACGCTCGTCACCGCCGACCGGGTGCGGCGACGCAGCTCGGCCTCGAGCGGGACCTCCAGCGCCGCCCGCACGGCGAGCGTCTCGGGCCGCCACTCCCAGGCCGCGTCGACGTCGTGGAAACCGGTGTAGTGCAGCTCGTAGAGCGTCCACAGCGACAGCTGCAGGTCGTCGTCGAACAGCACCTCGCCGGCGTCAACGACCTGGGCGACCAACGCAGCGGGGTCCGGCATGGCGCCGCCGAGCAGCCAGCCGCGCAGCCCCGCACCGATCGGACCTCGAGCGTCGGGCAGTCGCATCGGTCCTCCAGTCGGTTCGAGGTGGCGCGCCATCCGCAGCCGGTCAGGGCGTGAAGAGGACCTTGACCGTACCGTCCTGCTTCTTCTGGAACGACTCGTACGCCTGAGCCGCCTCGCCGAGCGGCACCCGGTGGGTGGCGAAGGACTCGGTGCCCAACGGGTCGGCGTCGTCGAGCACCAGCGGCAAGATGTCGTCGGTCCAGCGGCGCACGTTGGCCTGACCCATCCGCAGCTGGATCTGCTTGTCGAACAGCGTGAGCATCGGCAACGGATCGGCTTGCCCGCCGTAGACGCCGCTCAGCGAGATGGTGCCGCCGCGACGGACCATGTCGATCGCCGAGTAGAAAGCAGCCAGCCGGTCGACTCCCGCCTTGTCCATCAGCTTGCGACCCACGGCATCGGGCAGCAGACCGACCGCCTTCTGCGCCAGCTTGGCCCCGCGGGAGCCATGCGCCTCCATCCCGACCGCGTCGATGACCGCGTCCGCGCCGCGGCCGTCGGTCAGGTCCCGCACCTGGTCACCGGGCTCGGCGACCTCGTTGAGATCGATGGTCTCCACGCCGTTGGCCTGCGCCCGCGCGAGCCGCTCGGGAACCAGGTCGACCCCGATGACGCGCAAGCCCTGGTGCTTCGCGATCCGGCAGGCCATGTCACCGATCGGACCGAGGCCGAGCACCGCCAGCGTGCCGCCGGGAGGGGTGTCGGCATAAGCCACGGCCTGCCAGGCCGTCGGCAACACGTCGGAGAGGTAGACGAAGCGGTCGTCGCTCGGACCTTCGGGCACCTTGATCGGCCCGAACTGCGCCTGGGGCACTCGTAGGTACTCAGCCTGGCCGCCCGGGAGCTGGCCGTACAGCTTCGTGTAGCCGAACAGCGCCGCGCCCATGCCCTGGTCACGCACCTGCGTGGTCTCGCATTGGGTGAAGAGCCCTTGGTCGCACATCCAGCACGAGCCGCAGGAGACCTGGAACGGGATCACCACGCGGTCGCCTGGCGAGAGGTTGCTGACCGCGCTGCCGACCTCCTGCACGATGCCCATCGGCTCGTGACCGAGGACGTCGCCGGCGTCGAGGAAGGGCGCCAGCACCTCGTAGAGATGCAGATCTGAGCCGCACAGGCCACTCGTCGTGACCTTGATGATCGCGTCGGTCGGCTCCTCGATCCTCGGGTCGGGCACGTCCTCGACGCGGACGTCGCGGGTGCCCTGCCAGGTGACTGCCTTCATGGATAGCGCTCCAGACACTGTGGGTCTTGCCGGACCCGCCCGGTACCCGCTGGGACCGCAGGCATGTGCGCCAGTGGGACCGGAAGGCTCTCCCTGGTCACGCCGGCGTGCGGCGCGTAGGGCAGGCTGGTCGGCATGGGCGGGTCAGGGGTGCCGAAGACAACCGGTGTCCGCGAGCCGACATCCGCCCCGACGGCACGCCTGTGGGGCCGCCACATCGCGTTGATGCTGCTCGGACCGGTGTCGTTGGCGATTGCCGGCAGCCGGCACCCCGCGTACCTCAACGCGGACACGGCTGACTCCTGGCACACCCTCCACGTGGTGCTGCTCGTCTTGTTCCCGCTGCTCGCGGCGACCGTCTGGGTGCTGGTGCGGAGGTGGTGGTCCGGCCTCGACGGGCTGGTGGCAACCGCCGCCCGGATGCTGGCGCTCGCGTACGCGGTGTTCTACGGCGCCCTCGACGTGCTGGCCGGGATAGCGAACGGCGCAATAGTTCGCGATGCCGCATCCGGCGGCGGGGACGTCGCCGCACCTCGGCTGGAGCTGTTCCGTCAGGGCGACATGCTCGGCGCGGTCGGAACCTGGTCACTCTTGGGCGCCTTCGCGCTCACCGCCGTGCTCTATCTGCGGCACCACGGGATCGCGGCTGTCCCCGGCAGTGTGGTGCTGCTGGCCGCTGCCTACTCGTTTCGGACCAGCCACGTCTTCCCATGGCGCGGCGTGGTCACGATGCTCGCCTTCGGCGTCGGTGCGCTGCTGCTGGCGTTGCCCGAGCTCCGCCACCCCCCAGCGTGATGCCCCACCCGTCAACCCCAACATGTCACCGCCACACGTCACCCCCACATGGACGGTAGCTATGCGCCCCAGTCAGACGAACGCACCCTTGCCGGTGATCGCGCGACCCACGATCAACGAGTTGACCTCGCGGGATCCCTCGTAGCTGTAGAGCGCCTCGGCGTCGGCGAAGAAGCGGGCGACGCCGTGGTCGAGCAGGATGCCGTTGCCGCCCAGCAGCTCACGCGCCCAGGCCACCGTCTCCCGCATCCGGCTCGTGCAGTACGACTTCGCCAGCGCCGCCTGCTCGTCGCGGAAGACGCCGTCCTGCTGCAGCTGCGCCACCCGGACCACCATGCCCAGCGAGGCAGTGATGTTGCCCAGCATCCGGGCCAGCAGGTCCTGCACCAGCTGGAAGTGGCCGATCGGCCGGCCGAACTGGATCCGCTCCTGCGCATAGGCCACCGCCAGCTCGTACGCGCCGATCGAGCAACCGACGGCCGACCAGGCGACCCCGCCGCGGGTCTGGCGGAGCACCACGCTGGTGTCCCGGAACGAGCGCGCGCCGGGCAGCCGGTTCACCTCCGGCACCCGCGCGCCGTCGAGCACGATGTCGGCGTTCTGCACAATGCGCAGCGCCAGCTTCCGCTCGATCTTGGTCGCGGTGAAGCCCGGGGTGTCCTTGTCGACGACGAAGCCCTTCACCTCGCCGTCCGCCACGTCTCGAGCCCAGATGACCGTCAGGTCGGCGAACGTCGCATTGCCTATCCACCGCTTCGCACCGTCGAGCACCCACTCCTCGCCGTCGCGACGAGCCGTGGTGGCAAGTCCCCGGGCCACATCGGAGCCGTGCTCGGGCTCGGTCAGCCCGAACGCGCCGATGAGCTGGAGGCGGCGCATCGCCGGCAGCCAACGCTGCTGCTGCTCCGGTGAACCGCAGTGGTGGATGCTGCCCATGGCCAGGCCGTTGTGGACGCCGTAGAACGTGGCGATCGAGGTGTCGACGCGCGAGATCTCCAGGCCGATGAAGCCGGTCAGCAGCCGGCTCGCCGCTGGCCGATCGCCGTCGGCGTACGACAGCCCCATGATCCCGAGCTGGGCAAGTCCGGGCACAAGGTGATGCGGGAACTGCGCGTCGGCCCAGCACTGCTCGGCGACCGGCGCGACGTACTCCTCCATGAACGCCCGGGTGCGCAGAACGGTCTCCCACTCCTCCGGCTCGAGCAGCGAGCCGTAGCCGTAGAGGTCGGCGCTCAACAACGCGGGCGCAGTCGGTTCGGGCATGGCGTGGCATCCCTTCGACGCAGGTGCGACCACCGTAGGCGCGTCGGCCGCGCACGCCCTTCAGCGCCGGCAATCGTCGTCGGCCACCGTGGTGACCACGTCGGTGACCGACGGCATGGCCGGTGTCGAGCCGAAGCCGAAGTGCACCGGCGGTCGGACCGGCCGCAGGTCGCCGAGGTCCTTCCCCCGCCAGGTGCCGGCCACGGCGGTGACCCGGTGCAGGTCGGTGGCGGCGTACCACTCCTGCCTGCCGGCACCTGCACTCCCGCGGGTACGCACGCCGCGCAGGACGATCCGGGCCACCGGGTCGACGATCCCGGCCCAGGTGGCGGTGCCGGCGACCCGCCGGGGCACGAGCCGCAGGAGGCTCCCGATGACCGGACGGGTGCCGACGTCCACGCACACCTGCAGCGGTCCCGCGTCGACTCGCCAGACCGTCGGACCGGTCGTCACGCGCACCGGCGTCCGGCAGACCTCGTCGAAGGAGTACGTCGCGCCCACGAACTCCGCCACGCGGTCGTCTGGAGCGAGCAGGACCCGGTGGTCATCGGCCTGCTCCACCATGACGTCGGCGAACGGCCCCCACGGCGAACGCACCCAGCGTCCGATCACCAGGCGAACTCCGCTGGCGGTCCCCACGCCCGCGATCTGCCCCTCGAAGCGGTGGCGCCCCACGCGCTCAGCCCCCGTCGGGAGCGCGGAACACCCGGTCCACATCGGCGCCGTGCCCGGTCTCGACCAGTACCAGCACCCGGTCGCCGGCGCCGAGCACGGTGTCGCCGCGTACCTGCAGCAGCTCACCGTCGCGGCTCACGATGCTGATCCACGCCTCCTCACCGACCGGCAGGCCGGCGATCGTGCTGCCATCGGCCGGTGAGCCGACCGCGATGTCGTACTCGCGCAGCCCGTGCGGCTCGTGCTGCAGCCGCATGCCGAGCGCCCACGGCTCGGGCTGAACGGTGCGGACGGGCAGCCCGACCCGGTCGGCAACGGTGGGCACCAGACCACCCTGCACGACCACCGAGATCGCCACGACGACGACGACGATGCCGAAGAGACGAGGCGCCTCGGGCTGGTCCGAGGTGAGGATGAAGCTGCCGAGCAGGATCGGCACCGCGCCCTTCAGCCCGGCCCACAAGATGAAGACCCGTTCGTTGCGGCGAAGGTCGAGCGGCGCGATCACCAGGCCGACCAGCACCGGGCGTACGACCAGGGCGAGCGCCATGGCGAGGGCGAGGCCGACCAGCCATACCTTCGGGTCGGCGAGGGTGTGCAGCTGCACGCTCAGACCGAGCAAGGCGAACGCGACGATCTCTCCCAAGCTCGCCAGCGAGGCATGGAACCGCTCGATCTCCCGCTTGTACGGGGCTCGCGCGTCGCCGACGACTACACCGGCGACGAACACCGCGAGGAAGCCGGAGCCGCCGACCGCGGTCGTCGCCCCGAAGATCAGCCCGACACCGGCCAGCACGGCCAGCGGGTAGAGCCCCTCGCTGGGCAGACCGACGCGGCGCATGAGGACGAGCAACGCCTTGCCGCCGAGCCAGCCCGCGGCCGCGCCGAGGCCGAGCTGGAGAGCGAATGCGGCCAGCCCGCCGGCGACGGTGCCGAGGCCGGCGTCGCTGCCGGCCGACAGCAGCACGAGCAGCAGCGCGATGCCGACCGGGTCGTTGGCGCCGGACTCCCCTTCCAGCAGCGTGCCGGCACGACCAGTGACCTCACGTCGCCCGAGCACCGCGAACACGACGGCCGGGTCGGTGGGCGATAGCGCGGTAGCCAACAGCAGCGACGGCAACCAGTCGAAACCGAAGATCTGGTGCGCCAGCACCGCCAGGGCCGCCGCGGTGACCAGCGTTCCGGCGACCCCGAGCCACACGATCGCCACTGCGTTACGTCGAAACGTCGGCCAGCCGATGTCCACGCCACCGTTGAAGAGGATGAGGACCAGCGCGACAGTGACGGCGTGCTGGACCGCCACCGTGGACAGCCGGCCCAGGTTGGGGAAGAGGTCGGACAGCACGGCGGCGCCGACGAGGAAGAAGGCGGGAGCCGGCACCCGCACGCGCTCGCTCACCCGGTTGGACAGCACCGCCAGCAACAGCCCGAGCGCCACGGCGGCCACGACCAGCCCGAAAACCTCGGTGTCGTGCAACGGGTCACCGCCGTCGGTCAGCTCCGGTGCAGCCTCCGAGGACGCACGCAGGATGTCGAGGTGGCCATTGTGACGGCTAGATGGCCGTCGACCGGCTAGGTGCCCGACATCGGGCGCCGACGTTCAGCTCACCGGGACGGAGACGCCGACACCACCCAGCGTGCTCCCGCCGTAGCGGCGCTTTGCCGCGGCCAGGTCGAGCGGCGCGGTCATCGGCCGGGAGGCGCCGTCGAGCTCGTCGGCCGGCACCAACCACGACACCTCGAACTCGATGCCGTCGGGGTCGTGCGCGTAGACGGCCTTCGTCGAACCGTGGTCCGAGGCACCTATCAGGGCGCCAACCTCCGCCAGGCCCTGCATGATCCGCTCGAGCTCGTCCAGCGTGTCGACCTCCCAGGCGAGGTGGTACAGGCCGACTGTGCTCCGTCCAGCGGTGCTGTCCCCGGCCGCCGAGCCGATCGCGAACAGACCCAGGTCGTGGTCGTTGCTGCTGCTCTCCGCCTGCAGGAACGCGGCCTGCCCCGGAATCTGGGTCACGGGTCGAAAGCCCAACACCGAGCCGTAGAAGTCGACGCTCCGCTCGACGTCGCGGACGTACAGGACGGCGTGGTTGAGACGCTGGACCGGCATGGCGAACTCCCTGACTCGTTGACGAATCAAGCGTACGCGGCGGTCGTCAGCTGCTGGATAGGGTGCGCACCCCTCCCCGGCCCACTGAGCGACGGGAAACTGCCCACGCCGGCGGCGTCCCGTGCGCATGTTCCCGTCTTTCGACGGCGAGCCGAGCCCGCACCCGCGGACGGCTTGAGCGGCGAGCCCGAAGGGGCGGTCAGCGCAGCACGGTCAGCGTGTGGATGAGGAGCCCGACCAGTCCGCCGACGATCGTGCCGTTAATCCGGATGAACTGCAGGTCCCGACCGACGTGCAGCTCGATCCGGCGGGCGGCCTCTTCGCCGTCCCACCGTTGGATCGTCTCGGTGATGACGGTGGTCAGCTCCGCGCCGTAGGTGTTGACGACGTGCACGGCGAAGTCTTCGGCGTAGCCGTCAGTACGCTTGCGCAGCGCCTCGTCGGTGACCAGTCGCTGTGCGAATGCAGTCAGCTCGGCGACACCCCGCGCGCGCAGCCGGCTGTGGGGATCGTCGAGCGTGACCACGAGCGCCCGGCGCAGGGCGTTCCACAGTGCCGTCGCGGTCGTGACCACCTGTGGCTGGCTCAGCAACCGGCGCTTGAGCCGCTCGGCGCGCTCGATGGTGCCAGGGTCATTCTGGAGGTCGGTGGCCAGCTGGGCGAGCAGCTCGTCCAGAGCCCTACGGGCCTCATGGCGGGGGTCGTCGAGGATCTCGGCGATCCACGCGACGGCCTCCACGTGCAGCCGCTCGGCAACCCGCTCGTCGAGCCACTGTGGCGACCACCACGGCGCCCGGGCGCCCACCACGTCGACGACCACGTCGCCGTGGGCGCTCAGCCATCGGTGCCCCTCGGCGAGCGCCAGGTCGACCAGGCCCCGATGGGCGCCGTCGTGGACCACTTCCTGCAGGAGCTGGCCGGCGACAACGCTGAGTGGCTCGTCCATGAGCCTCGGCAGCAGCTCGTTGCCCATCAGGGCGGCGACGTCGTCGTCACGAACCCGCAAGAGCCCGGCGCGGAACAGCTTCGCGGTCTCGTCGACGACCCGGGAGCTGTGCGCGGGATCGGAGAGCCAGCGGCCCGCTCGGGTGCTCACCTGCGCCGCCGCCATCCGGTCGCGAACCACCGACTCGGTGAGGAAGTTCTCGGTGAAGAAGTCCCGGAGGCTGCGCGCCAGGGTGTCCTTGCGGGTAGGGATGATCGCGGTGTGCGGAATCGGCAGGCCCAGGGGGTGCCGGAAGAGCGCCGTCACCGCGAACCAGTCGGCGACCGCACCCACCATCGCCGCCTCGGCGGTCGCGTTCACGAAGCCCCAACCGCCGCCGCGACCGACGGTGAGCGTGAAGACGGCTGCAGCGAAGAGCAGGAGGCTCACCGCGACCGTACGCATGCGTCGCAGTCCCCGTCGGCGCGCTGCGTCCGCGGACGCGTCCGGCGGCATGCTGGTCATGGCCGTCCCGACCGTACACGTCGGGCCACCTCGCGCGGCCTCCGTTGGTCAGGTCCCGTGGGGTTGTACCTGCCTAGATGACGGCGGAAGCCTGGACGGGTTTAGGAGATAGCCACGCACCCCAAGTTCGAGACAGCACGCCTCCACCGAAGTGGCCACAGCGAGCGATGGTCACCCAAGCACCGTTGAAACGGGTTGCCCGCTGTCCTCCGGGCTCTTTGCCGTCATACGTCGTGGATGCACGACGGCCAAGACCGCAGGAGGCGCGCGCGGTCGCCGAGCTGGTGCCGCGCGCCCGCGAAGCCGGTGCTGCCGAGGCGTTCCCCGCACCGCGAGACGTCGATGCGTTGCTAAGCCACCCGGACGCCACGGACAACACGATGCTCTGGTGGTCCGGCGGCGACCTTGTGGCGTGGTCGCTCGCCCAGCCGACGCTCGGAAACGTGCTGTTCGGCGCTGCTCAGGGCAGTCGACGCCCCGACACCGGACCGCGGGTGACCAGGCGACGCAGGCCTTCGAGCACCGAGCGTCGGCGCAGTGCTGGGCTCGTGGTGCCGGCCGCGTCCGCCATCCCCTCGATCAGCTCCGCCAGCGCCGTCTGCGCGTCGACGGTCGGCTCCCAGCCGAGCACGGAGCGGGCCCGTCCGGTGTCGAGCAGGGGCACCGCGGCGGCCAGGTCGAGCCAGCCGGGGTCGAGCGGCTGGACGCGGGCCCGCCAGGTCAGCGCCGCTGCGCCGCGCACCAGTGGCATCGGCACGTGCAGGACCCGGGCGCCCAGCGCCGCGGCCACGTCCTTGGTGGTGATCGGCGGCTCGGCGGCCAGGTTGAACGCTCCGGTGGCCCGCTGCTCGAGCACCACCACCAGCGCAGCCGCTACATCATCGGCGTGTACGCCGGGGAACGTGAGGCTCCGGTCGAGCGGCAGGACGGGGACGTGGCGCAGCACCCTGGAGGGCAGCCACGGCGGCGTCGTGTAACGCAGGATCGCGCTGGCCGCGGCGCGCTGCATGACGATGCCTGGCCGGATCCTGGTGATGGCCACCCGGTGACCAGTCGCCGGCACCGCCTCGTAGTCGTCGAGCAGCCGTTCGGCGGCTACCTTCTCGCGGCTGTACGACAGC
>JBBSGC010000050.1:0-13372 GCA_038254525.1 Propionibacteriales bacterium
AGACCGTGGTCCGTGCTCGCGCCGTCGAGCGCGTTGAGCAGGACCGGGTCGCCACCGGAGCGCTGGAAGTTGCCGGCCTTGCTCGTGAACCCGATCGGTGACTTCGCCAGCCAGTCGTGGAAGGTGTTGGCCAGGTAGAACCCGTTGGTGACGTCGGCCTTCTCGTTCTGGCGCCACGAGTAGGCGGTGTCCGGGTCCCACGTACAGAGGAACGAGCTGCTGCACAAGCTGTTGGAGTCGAACGGGAACAGGTTGAACTGCGCGTGGTTGCGGTTTCCCGGGACCGGGGTCTTCTCGTTGTCGCTGACGCGGTTGTCGTCGTTGATGTCGGCCCAGGCAGCCACGTTGCTGCCGCTGAGCCAGGTGGCGTGGTGGCCGATCCAGTGCTTCTGGTAGAAGTTGACGACCTTCGGGCTGCCGCCCCTTGCTGCACCCGGGTAGTAGTCGTAGACCTTGGCATCGCCGTCGCTGAAGTCGACGAGGTCATTGCGGTAGAGCACCCGTCCGTTGCTCGCGTCGATCACGTGCGAGTAGGTCAAGGAGTTTCCGGCCTGGGTGTAGGTCGACCAGCCGAGGTGGGCACCGGACCGGTCGACGAACCAGACCAGCGCGGCCCGGTCACCGTTGGACCACAAGGTGGTCCCGGCCGTACGCGTGGTCCGCTGCACCGCGTTGCCGTCGGCGCTGCCACCGACGTCATGCGCGGCGTCGGAACGTGCCGCGTCCGCGGTGAGCTTCGGTGCTGCGGCCGTCCTCGCGGTCAGCGCGACCAGTCCGGGGACCGGTGAGCCCTGGACGGCGATCAGGCGGCCGTCCTTGGCGACGTGGGCGCGCAGACCGTTGCCGAACACCGTGATGCCCCGGGCGGACTGGGTGTACGAGAGGTGCGTGATGCCGGCGTTGTCCGTCCAGCTGGTCGGCTCGCCGAACGTCGCCAGGTCGGCCTTGGTGAGACCCAGCGCCGAAGTGTGGTCGGCCAGGTAGCCGCGCACGATGCTGTCTGGCGAGGCGGTGCTGCGACCGGTCAGGTAGCCGTCGAGCGACGCCAGGTTCGACGGGGTGCCGGTCACCGGGTCGATGGAGATCTCCGCGCTCGGGCCGGCGGCCCTGCGCAGCGCGCCGAGGTCGGCCGCCGACCCCTTCGCGACCGCCTGAGCGGCAGTGATGGCGTCGGCGGTCGTGGCAGCGCGGGCATCGAAGAAACCCTTGCGCACGCGTGCCTGACTGTGTTCCCCGGCGAACGGGGAGGCCGTGTCGCCTTTGGCCGTGGCGGGGCGCGCCGCGGTGGCCGGCATCGGTCCCGCCATCGCGACGGCGACCGCGGCCGACGCTGCAGCGGCGACAACGCTGGCGCCTCGACGTTGGAGTCGACGAGACATGGACGCTCCAAACGTACGAGGGCTGTCGGACCGGCTTCACACCGCACCCTAGTGGGCCCAAAACGATCGCTGGGGTCCCCGATGCCAAACCTATTGGTGTAGGGGACCCCAGTGACCGGGATACTGCGCGGCGGGGGTCCGGGGGTGCCGGGCGGGTAACCCCCTGGGTGTGCAATGGGCTCATGACCGAGGTTGGAAAGCAGGCGGATACGCGGGCCGTCGTCGCGGTTGGAGTGGAGCCGCTCAGCGCCGCGGACGTCGTCGCGGTTGCGCGCGATGGAGCGCGGGTGCGGTTGACCGACGAGGCGGTGGCGGCGATCGCCCGATCTCGCGACGCCGTCGAGGAGCTGGCCGCCTCGCCGACACCCACCTACGGCGTCTCCACCGGGTTCGGGGCGCTGGCCACCCGGCACATCCCAGCCGAGCTCCGGGCCCGGCTGCAGCGCAGCCTGATCCGCTCGCACGCTGCCGGCTCCGGCCCGGAGGTCGAGCAGGCGACGGTACGCGCGATGATGCTGCTGCGACTGTCCACGCTGGCCACCGGCCGAACCGGGATCCGCGCCGAGACGGCCGAAGCCATGGCGGGCCTGCTGTCGGCCGGGGTGACCCCCGTCGTCCACGAGTACGGCAGTCTCGGCTGCTCCGGCGACCTCGCGCCGCTGGCGTCCTGCGCGCTGGCGCTGATCGGCGAGGGCGACGTCCGCGACCCGGCAGGCAGGAGGCGCCCGGCCGCGGAGGTGCTCGAGGAGATCGGCCAGCTCCCGGTGGTGCTGGAAACCAAGGAGGGGCTGGCGCTGATCAACGGCACCGACGGCATGCTCGGCATGCTGGTGCTGGCGCTGGACGACATCGGCGTGCTGCTGCGGACCGCTGACGTGGCGGCGGCGATGAGCGTCGAGGGCCTGCTGGGCACCGACCGGGTGTTCGCGGCCGACCTGCAGGCCCTGCGGCCGCATCCGGGCCAGGCGGACTCCGCGGCCAACCTTCGTCGGCTGCTCGCCGAGTCTCCCATTGTGGCCAGCCATCGCGGGCCTGACTGCGCCCGCGTGCAGGACGCGTACTCGATGCGCTGCGCGCCCCAGGTGCACGGTGCGGCCCGGGACGTGATGGCGTTCGCCGCTGCCGTCGCCGACCGTGAGCTGGCCAGCGCGATCGACAACCCGGCGGTGTTGGCGGACGGACGGGTGGAGTCCAACGGCAACTTCCACGGGGCACCGATCGGGTACGCGCTGGACTTCTGCGCGATCGCCCTGGCCGATGTCGCGAGCATGTCGGAGCGGCGCACCGACCGGTTCCTCGACGTGGCCCGCAACGGGGGGTTGCCCGCGTTCCTCGCTGAGGACCCCGGACTGGACTCGGGGCACATGATCGCCCAGTACACCGCGGCCGGCATCGTGTCGGACCTGAAGCGGTTGGCGGTGCCGGCGAGTGTTGACTCGATCCCGAGCAGCGCCATGCAGGAGGACCACGTCTCGATGGGCTGGGCCGGCGGGCGCAAGCTGCGCCGCGCGGTCGACGGACTCGCGCAGGTGATCGCCATCGAGGTCCTGACCGCAGCACGAGGGCTGGACCTGCGGGCGCCTCTGCAGCCGGCCCCGGGCACCGCGGCCGTTGTGGCCCTGCTGCGACGCAGCGTGCCCGGCCCCGGCCCCGACCGACATCTGGCGCCCGAGATCGAGGCGGCCGTCGCGCTGGTGCACGGTGGTGCCGTCGTGCGGGCCGCGGAAGCCGCCGCCGGCCCGTTGGCCTGATCGGCCGGCACGGCGATCCGGCCGCTAGAAAAAGATGCCGAGGACCAGCTGGGCCAGCAGCACGACCACCAACCCGACAACGGAGATCAGCGTCTCCATGACCGACCACGTCTTGATGTTCTCGAGAACGCTGATGCCGAAGAACTCCTTGATCAGCCAGAAGCCGGCATCGTTGACGTGGGAGAAGATCAGCGACCGGCGCCGACGGCCAGCACCAGCAGCGACGTGTCGACGGTGCTCAAGGAGCCGGCTACGGGTGCCAGGATGCCGGCCGCGGTGATCGTCGCCACGGTGGCTGACCCGGTCGCGAGCCGGATCAAGGCAGCGACCAGCCAGCCCAGGATGAGCACCGAAAGCTCTGGTCGGCGCCGCCGGAGTCGAAGAGCAGCTTGCCGAACATCGCGCCCAGTGCGATCAGCACGCCGACCCCGCCCACCGTGGTGCCGAAACCGGTGGTGAAGCTGGTGACGACGTCGTTGAGGTTCTGTCCGGCGACGATCCCGACGACCAGGGAGCCGAGGATGAGCGCCAGCACCGGGTGCAACCGGACCGTCGTGATCAACACGACGATGGTCGCGATGCCCACCAGAGCCGCGAGCACGAGCTGCAAGGTGTCGTTCATGTGTGCTTACCTCCGGTACGCGAGACCTGCACGTTGTTCCACCAGGACAGGACCGAACCGACCAGCACGTCGACCGGCTCGTCCATGTCGACGGTGAGCCCTGCCTCATCGGGTTCGAGCGGTTCGAGGGTCTCGAGCTGGGAGTCCAGCAACGCAGCGGGCATGAAGTGGTCGGTCCGTTCGCGCATGCGCTGAGCGATCACGTCCCGGTCCGCTGTGCAGTGCACGAAGGCGGTGGCGGGTGCCGCCTCTCGCAGCGTGTCGCGGTAGCGACGGCGCAACGCCGAGCAGCTCGCGACGGCACCGGCGCCGGCTCGTTGCTGCAGCCAGTGAGCGATCGCGCACAGCCACGGCTCTCGGTCCGCGTCGGTGAGCGGCACACCGGAGCGCATCTTGGCGACGCTGGCTGCGCTGTGGAAGTCGTCGGCGTCGCCGTACTCGACGCCCAGGTGGTGGGCAAGCGCCAGCCCCATCGTGGTCTTGCCTGAGCCGGAGACGCCCATGACCACCAGCAGCGGGCCATCGCCGTGCGGGGTGTTCACGCCCCGATGGGACCACGACCCGACCCGGGTTGGCCAGGGGCTGGGCGTCGATGCTGCTCCTCGCTCACCAGCGGCCGCGATGCACCACCTCCGACAGCGGTCGCCGGCCACGCCCGGACGACCCACGGACCATCTCTGGCGCTGGGTGACCGAGCGAGATCGCCCCGATCGGCTCGTGGTCGTCGGGGATCCCGAACTCCGCACGCAGCGCGGCCGTGTGCTCGGGCGGGACGCCGAAGAAGCAGGCGCCGAGGCCCGAGTCGACCGCGGTCAACAGCATCAGCAGTGCGGCCATGCCGGTGTCGATGTGCCAGTAAGGCATCGGCCAGCGGCTCTCCTCGCGGTCGGTCCACCCCTTGTCGGGCTCGGCGTAGCGGGCCAGGTAGACCTGCTTGCTCGACAGCGGCAGGATCAGCACCGGCGCCGACCGCATGCCCCGCAGCCAGTCGTCCGGCAGCTCGTCCGGGCCGCTCGTCGCGCGCCAGAACTGCTGCACCGCAGCGGCCGAGTCGAGCACCACAAACGCCCAGCCCTGGGCGAAGCCGGCGCTGGGCGCGCGGACCGCGTGCGCCAGCATGGCCTCGACGACGGCCGGGTCGACTGGCTCGTCGGTGTAGCTGCGGACCATCCGACGTCTGCGCACCACCTCGGCGAACTCCATGCCGCAAGTGTGGCCCGACCTCCCGACAGCCCGCTGTTCGGCTGACAGGATGCGCAGCGTGAGCCGGCCGTCCACATTCGCCACCATGTGGGAGCAGCTGCTGCCGATCGGCCGCGAGCCCAGCACCGGCGGCTACCGCCGGTACGCATGGAACGACGCCGACCTGGCGCTGCGTGAGTGGTTCGCCGGCCAGGCGCAGGTGCGCGGGATGACCCTCGACGAGGACGGCAACGGCAACCTGTACGCGTGGTGGGGTGACCCGGAGGCGGGCGACGCCGTGCTCACCGGCTCCCACCTGGACTCGGTGCCCGACGGCGGCGCCTTCGACGGGCCGCTGGGTGTCGTCTCGGCCTTCGCCGCGGTCGACAGCCTGCGGGAGGCCGGCTTCGCTCCGGCCCGCCCGCTGGTCGTCGCCAGCTTCGCCGATGAGGAGGGCGCCCGCTTCGGCGTCGCGTGTGCCGGGTCGCGGCTGCTCACGGGTTCGCTGGACCCGACCCGGGCTCGCGCGTTGCGCGATCGGGACGGCCGTTCACTCGAAGAGGTGCTGCGCGACCGGGGGCGCGATCCCGAGGCGCTCGGGCCGCGACCGGACCTGCTCGACCGGATCGGGTGCGTCGTCGAGCTGCACGTGGAGCAGGGCCGCGGCCTCGCCGGTGGTCCGGCACCTGTCGGGGTGGCCTCGGCGATCTGGCCGCATGGTCGCTGGCGCTTCGAGTTCACCGGTCGCGCCGACCACGCCGGCACCACCGAGATGGTGGACCGCTGCGACCCGATGCTCACCTGCGCGATGACCATGCTGGCCGCCAACAAGCAGGCCAGGACCAGCGGCGCCCGGGCGACCTTCGGACGGCTCGAGGTGTTCCCCAACGGCACCAACGCGATCCCGTCGACGGTGCTGGCCTGGCTTGACGCCCGCGCCGCCGACGACTCGACGCTGCAGGCCCTGGTGGAAGCGGTCAGCCGGCAGAGCCGCGAACGGGCCGGCCGCGACGGCACACATCTGGCCGTCGCGGCCGAGTCGCTGAGCCCACCCGTACGCTTCGACGCCGCCCTTGTCGCCCGGGTGGCTGCCACCGTCGGAACTGCGCAGGACCCGGCGCCGGCCCTGCCCACGGGGGCCGGTCACGACGCCGGCGTGCTCAACGCCGCCGGCCTGCCCGCCACCATGTTGTTCGTGCGCAACCCGACGGGGGTGTCGCATTCGCCACACGAGCAGGCCGACCCCGCCGACTGCGAGGCTGGCGTCGAGGCGCTCGTCCGCGTGCTGCGCGACCTCGCCGGCGAACCGAACGCGCCGCGCGCAGCGGTGTAGCGTAGGCAGCTGACGACAGGGGAGCGCCTCGTGCGCTGAGAGTGCGGATCCGCCGCAGACCCTCGAACCTGCACCGGTTAGCACCGGCGAAGGAAGTCGGGAGAGTGCCATGCCAGATGTACGTTTCACCTACCGCACGATCGACCTGGTCACGCCCGCGATGATCGGGGTGGCTTTCGGGGTCGCCTACTGGGGCTGGTCGTTCGCCTACACGGGTCTCGACCTGGTCGCCAAGGCGTACGCGCCACTGAGCGGCCTGCTCGGCGGGCCGTGGCTGCTGGCCGGCGTCGTCGCCGGGCTCGTGGTCCGCAAGCCGGGCGCGGCGCTGCTCGCGGAGTTCGTGGCCGCCAACGTCGAGTATTTGGTCGGCAACCAGTGGGGCGCCGCGACGATGCTCTCGGGGCTCCTGCAGGGGCTCGGGGTCGAGGTGGTGCTCGGGCTGCTGCTGTTCCGCCGGTTCGGCGTCGTGGTCGCCGCGCTGTGCGGCGTTGCTGCGGCGGCGTTCGAGACCGTGTACGAGTGGCAGACCTACTGGGTCGACTGGGGTTGGGCGTACAAGCTCGCCTACCTCGGCCTGTTCGGGCTGTCCGGCGCGTTCGTCGCCGGAGTCGGCGGCTGGGCGCTGGTGCGGGGGCTGGCGACCACCGGCGCTCTCGACGGCTTCGCCGCCGGGAGGGCACGCTCCGGCGCCGACCACCACGTCGCCGTCTGAGGTGCCGCTGACCGCCACCGTCGAACCGACCGGCCTGGAGCTGCTCGGCTTCGGGTGGCGCCCGCGGGCGCGGTCCAAGTCGGTGCTCAGCGGGATCGACCTGCGGGTCTCGCCAGGCGAAAGGGTGCTGCTCACCGGTCCCAGTGGAGCGGGGAAGTCGACGCTGCTGCGTGCCGTGGCGGGGTTGTTGCCCGTCACGGGCGAGGAGGAGCAGAGCGGCACCGTACGGCTGCTCGGTGCTGCGGTCGGACGGCCGGACACCGTGGGCCTGCTCCTGCAGAACCCGCGGGACTCCGTCGTCGCCGACCGGGTCGGCCGCGACGTGGCATTCGGCCCGGAGAACCTGCGGCTGCCGCATCGGGAGATCTGGGCCCGGGTGCACGAGGCGCTCGAGCTCGTGCGGTTCCCGTACGGCGTGGATACGCCCACAGCGGCGCTGTCCGGTGGCGAGCTGCAACGCCTGGCGCTGGCCGGCGCGCTGGCGTTGCGGCCCGGGCTCCTGCTGCTCGACGAGCCGGTCTCCATGCTCGACCCATCGAGCGCCGCCGACGTGCGCCGTTCGATACTCGATGCAGTGGCCGCCACCGGCTGCACGCTGGTCGTGGTCGACCACCGGATCGAGCTTTGGTTGGGCTGCGTCGACCGGCTCGTCGTGCTCGAGGCCGACGGGGTAGCGGCGGACGGGTCGCCTGGGCAGGTCGTGACGGGTGACCGGGCCCGGCTGCTTCGCGCCGGAGTCTGGGTGCCCGGCGTACCTCCGCCGCGGCCGGCTGCGGTCGATCAGCACCTGCTCGGCCGTCGGTGGCCTGCCGAAACGGCCGGTGAGCTGATCGAGGCCTCGGGCGTCGAGGTGCTGCTGCGCCCGCGGTCGCTGCGCCCGCGCCCCGTGACCAGGGCGCTGCGCAAGCTGGACCTCGTCGTGCCGGCACCAGCGGTCACCGCGCTCACCGGTGCCAGCGGGGCGGGCAAGTCCACCGCGCTCAGCGTGCTCGCCGGTTTGGTCCGGCCGTCGGCCGGTGTGGTGCGGGTCGCCGCCGGGCTGCGCGGCGACCTGCCCGCGGCGCCGCACAGGTGGGCTTCGGCCCCGCTTGCCGCGCGGATCGGCTGGGTGCCGCAGGACGCCTCGGCCAGCCTGCTGACCAGCCGGGTCGCCGACGAGGTGGCTGCGACAGCCCGCCGGCTCCAGCCCTCGGCCCCCGGCCCCGATGTCGACGCGCTGCTGGACGCGTTCGGCCTCACCGGGCTGCGAGAGGCGCATCCGTTGCGGCTGTCCGGCGGTGAGCAGCGCCGGCTGGCGGTGCTCGCCGCACTCGCCCACGGCCCTGCGGTTGCGTTGCTCGACGAGCCGACCGTCGGGCAGGACCGCGCCACCTGGGCCCTCCTCACCGGGTGGCTCGCCGCCCTGCGCGCCGCGGGCTGCGGCATCGTCGCCGCCACCCACGATGCAGACCTGATCGGCGTGCTCGCCGACCGGGAGGTCGTGCTGGCCGACGGCTGCGTACGGGAGGTGCGCGCATGCGTGCGGTGAACCCGCTCGCGCTGACCATGATCGGGCTCCTCGCGGTGGTGGCATCGCTCGGCGTGCGCGAGGTGCAGGTCGCTGCGCTGACTCTGGCGACCGAGCTGCTGTTGGCTGTGGCGTTTGTGCCCCAGCTGCACCAGGCGGGGCGGCGGATGCTCCCAGTGGCACTGGCCGCCGGCTCGGTCGGTTTCAGCACCTGGCTGCTGGGCGGCCACGACCAGTCCACCGCGTCGACCGCTGTCCTGCGGATTCTGGTGCTCGCCCTGCCCGGCGCGGTGCTGGCTCCGCTCGTGGACCCGCAGCGGCTCGGGGACTATCTCGCCCAGCAGCTGCATCTCCCGGCGCGGGTCGTCGTCGCGGCGAGCGCGGCGCTGCAGCGCTTCGACTCGCTGGGCGAGGTGTGGTCGACGTTGGACCGGGCCCGGCGGGCCCGTGGCTTCGGTCCGGGCCGCTCTCCGGTGGACCGGTTGCGGCACGCCGGGGCGTTGACGTTCGGGCTGTTGGTCGAGACGTTGCGCGGCGCCGGGGCGCTGTCGCTGGCCATGGATGCCCGTGGCTTCGCCGCCGCATCGACGCGCAGCTGGGCCGAGCCCGCCAGGTGGGCGCGCCGCGACACCGCCGCGGTCACCGTCGGCTTCGCACTGGCCGCGCTGCCGTACGTGCTGTCTGCCGTGCTTGGCTGAGGCCGAAGCTGCCGCACGCACACGGCTACGTCGGGTCAGGCGGCGACGACGACGTGGGCGCCGACCGTCTCATAAGTGGCCCGCGCGCGGGCGTCGCGGGTGGCCAGATCCACCCCGTGCTCGACAGCGGCGAGGGCCACCAGCGCGTCGTACACGGCGCCCCCCGCGATGCCCAGCCTGCTCAGCACCTGCGGTAGCCGCCTGACTGTCTCCGACCCAAGAAGCAGAGGCTGGGTGAAGCGCTCGTCGATAAGCCGGGCGGCGTCCGCCGGCGTCAGGCGAAGGTCACCGGGAAGTCGGGTGAGGACCGAGTAGGTCTCGACCAAAGCGTGGCCGCTCAGGGTCATCTCCCGACCGCTCCACCAGCGAACGACCGCCGCGTGGGCACTGTGTGTCTGCACCAACAGGGGCACCGCGGCGCTGGTGTCCAAGGCGACCCGTGGGTTCACCGCCGGCCGGCGTCGATGAGCGCGAAGACAACGTCGTCGTCGACCGTTGTCTCTCCCACGGCCACCAGGGCGCCGGCCTCGTCGACCAGTCGCGCCGTGCGCCCCGCCGGGACCAGGTGGAGTCCGGCGCCGTAGCGCGAGATGTCGACTGTCGACCCGGGCGACAGGCCGAGGGCGTCGCGTAGCGGCTTGGGCACGACGATGCGCCCGACGGAGTCCATGGTGCTCTTCATTTGGTGGAACGCTACCAGCGAATCCCCAACAGCGCTGCGGGCAGCGCCAACGGGCGGGGAACAATGCTCCGCGCGGTGAAGTTGAGCCAAGCAGACTCAACTGATTTGATCGGACAAGCGGCCACTCGGCAGACTGTCCTCAGACACCCAGACATCCTTCAGGAGGCACTCCATGGCTCGTGCGGTAGGTATCGACCTCGGTACGACGAACTCTGTCGTGGCCGTTCTCGAGGGCGGTGAGCCAACGGTCATCGCCAACGCGGAGGGTTCACGCACCACTGCGTCGGTCGTCGCCTTCGCCAAGAACGGCGAGGTCCTGGTCGGCGAGGTGGCCAAGCGGCAGGCAGTGACCAACGTCGACCGCACCATCCGGTCGGTCAAGCGGCAGATGGGCACCGACTGGTCGGTGACCATCGACGGCAAGGACTTCACGGCGCAGCAGATGTCGGCGTTCGTGCTCCAGAAGCTCAAGCGAGATGCCGAGGCATATCTCGGCGAGCCGGTGACCGACGCGGTCATCACGGTGCCCGCGTACTTCAGCGACGCTCAGCGGCAGGCCACCAAAGAGGCGGGGGAGATCGCCGGTCTCACCGTCTCGCGGATCGTCAACGAGCCGACCGCGGCCGCGCTGGCGTACGGCTTGGACAAGGGTGAGACCGACCAGACGATCCTCGTCTTCGACCTCGGCGGCGGCACCTTCGACGTCTCGCTGCTGGAGATCGGTGAGGGCGTCGTGGAGGTCAAGGCGACGAGCGGGGACAACCACCTCGGCGGCGACGACTGGGACCAGCGCATCGTCGACTGGCTGGTGACCCGGTTCAAGAGCGGCACCGGCATCGACCTGAGCAAGGACAAGATGGCGATGCAGCGCGTCCGTGAGGCCGCGGAGAAGGCCAAGATCGAGCTGTCGAGCAGCCAGCAGAGCTCGATCAACCTGCACTACATAGCGGTCGACTCCGAGAAGAACCCGCTGTTCCTCGAGGAGACCCTGACCCGGGCAGAGTTCCAGCGGCTGACCTCGGACCTGCTCGACCGGACCAAGCAGCCGTTCCAGAATGTGATCCGCGACGCCGGGGTGAGTGTGGACAAGATCGACCATGTCGTGCTGGTGGGCGGCTCCACCCGGATGCCTGCGGTCAGCGACCTGGTCAAGCAGCTGACCGGTGGCCGCGAGCCCAACAAGGGCGTGAACCCCGACGAGGTCGTGGCCGTGGGCGCTGCCCTGCAGGCTGGCGTGCTCAAGGGTGAGGTCAAGGACGTCCTGCTGCTCGACGTCACACCGCTCAGCCTGGGCATCGAGACCAAGGGCGGCGTCATGACCCGGTTGATCGAGCGCAACACCACGATCCCGACGAAGCGCTCTGAGGTCTTCACCACCGCCGATGACAACCAGCCGTCGGTGGCGATCCAGGTCTACCAGGGCGAGCGCGAGATCGCGGCGAGCAACCAGCTGCTCGGCACCTTCGAGCTGACCGGGCTGCCGCCGGCCCCCCGTGGCGTGCCGCAGATCGAGGTGACCTTTGACATCGACGCCAACGGCATAGTGCACGTGTCCGCCAAGGACCGCGGCACCGGCAAGCAGCAGTCGATGACGATCACCGGAGGTTCGGCGCTGTCCAAGGACGACATCGACAAGATGATCAAGGATGCCGAGCAGTACGCGGAGGAGGACCGCCAGCGCCGCGAGGAGGTCGAGACCCGCAACCAGGCCGACTCGCTGGTCTACACCACCGAGCAGTTCCTGACCGAGAACGCCGACAAGATCCCCGAGGACGTCAAGGGTGAGGTGCAGACCGACCTCGACGCGCTCAAGCAGGCGCTGCAAGGTGAGGACACCGGGGCGATCTCCGGTGCGGTGAGCAAGCTCGGCCAGTCCAGTCAGAAGATGGGCGCGGCCATGTACGCGCAGAGTGCGGCGACCGCCGGCGACAGCGCCGACACCGGCTCGACGGACGGCAGCGGCGACACTGCTGGCAGCGACGCCGGTGGCGCTGACGACGTGGTGGAAGGCGAGATCGTCGACGAGGGTGAGGGCGAGACGAAGTGACCTCGTCCGCATCCGAACCGGAGACGCCCGAGCAGGCCGAGGGAGGCGCCGGTGTCGACAACGACACCGGCGCCTCGGCCTCTGCTGACCCTGGACTGGAGCTGACCGAACCGGAACCGGCTGTGCCCAACCCGGCTGTGCCCGATCCGGCTGTGCCCAACCCCGAGCCCGACCCCGCTGTGCCCGACCCCGAGCCCGACGCCGCTCCCGACCCGGCAGCTCAGCAGGAGCTGACCACCCAGCTCGCCGAGCGGACGGCGGACCTGCAGCGACTGCAGGCCGAGTACGTCAACTACAAACGGCGGGTGGACCGCGACCGTGACATGGTGCGTGGGATTGCCACCGTTGGTGTGCTCACCGCCCTGATCCCCGTGCTGGACGACGTCGACCGGGCACGCAGCCACGGTGAGCTCACCGGCGGTTTCAAGGCGGTTGCGGAGTCCCTCGAGCGGGTCGTGGCGGCCCTCGGGTTGGCTCGCTTCGGCGAGCCGGGAGAGCCCTTCGACCCACGCGTGCACGAGGCGCTCACCTCCGAGGTCTCCGACGAGGTCGTCATCACGACGGCACTCGCGATCCTGCAGCCGGGCTACCGGGTGGGCGACCGGATCGTGCGTCCGGCCAGAGTTGCGGTCGCCGAACCCGCTGGCGACGGGCCGGTGCCGGATGAACAGCCGGCGGAATGACCGGCCGGTCGGGCGTCGCGGACCATCGGGCCTGCGACCGGAGTCTTCCGGAGGTGAGCGGGCATGACCAACAGTGACTGGATGACCAAGGACTTCTACCAGGTCCTCGGCGTCGGCAAGGACGCCTCGCCCGGGGACATCAAGAAGGCCTACCGGAAGCTTGCACGTGACAACCACCCCGACTCCCACCCGAGTGACCCCCGTGCCGAGGAGCGCTTCAAGGCGGTGTCTGAGGCGTACGCGGTGCTGGGCTCCCCCGACAAGCGCAAGGAGTACGACGAGCAGCGGTCGATGTTCGGCGGTGGCTTCTCCCCCAGCGGCGCGGGTGGGTTCCGCTTCCCGGGCGGCGCCCGGACCGGCGCCGGCGGCGGGTTCGACATCTCCGACCTGCTCGGCGGGATCTTCACCGGCGGCGGTGCCGGTGGCACCCGCACCCGCACGAGCGCCCGGCCGCGGCGGGGTGCCGACGTGGAGACCGACGCCAAGATCACCTTCGAGCAGTCCGTCGACGGCGTCACGGTGCCGCTTCGGATGACCAGCGAGGAGCCGTGCAAGTCCTGCCATGGCACCGGCGCGCGAACCGGCACGGTCCCGCGAGTCTGCCCCAACTGCGAGGGCAGTGGCATGAGCACCTCGGCCTCCGGCGGCCTGTTCGCGATGACCGAGCCGTGCACCGTCTGCCGGGGCCGCGGGCTCGTGGTGGACGACCCATGCCCCACCTGCCACGGATCCGGCCGCGGCTCCTCCAGCCACATCATGCAGGCGCGCATCCCGGC